>CALCGD010000278.1 GCA_937900875.1 uncultured Flavobacteriales bacterium | reverse complement strand
AGATAACAGAAGCAAATACTGCCGATAACGCGTACAACACAAATTTTGACGGGGCTCTCTTTTTACAAGGTTCAGTTACTCAGGACAATCTATTGTTTGAAAACCACATTATTGGAACAGCATCTTACACAGGAATTGGATCTTGGCTACGTAACGACTCCGTAGATTTGGTATTAAATGTCACTTATAATGATGTTTTCCTTCCAATACCCCAACCTTTCACCTTCTACCTTACAAAAACGCCTTAATTAGGTAACCAAGTTCTGCGGCTTGCGTAGAGTGCTCAAACCTAATTATGAAGGATTGAGATTATTTGGTCTTTTTATTGTCGCATTGTTAATTGCCAGCTGTCAGAATGAAGGTTGTACAGACTTTAGTGCTGAAAACTATGACCCCGATGCAGTTGTTAATGATGGCTCTTGCATTTTAACCAGAGACAAATTTCTTGGTAGCTTTCGGGTTAGTTCCGATTGTATCTCTGACAATTACTACCGAACCATTTCGGCAACCCAAAACGAATACATCGTTGTAATAACTAACCTAGCAGATACGTTAGGAGATGTGGAGGCAAGTGTTTTTGGGCAAAACATCACTATTGACAGGCAGGCCGTTGAAAATTTTATCACAATTGAAGGAGCAGGAGTTTATGTTGAAGATGATGCCATTTCCTTATCGTTTAGAATTAGAGATAGCCGTACAGGAACTGAAGTTATCCATGATTGTCTCGAATGGTGCGTCAAACAAGAATAGGTATAACCAAAAGCCGCTTTTAACGTTAAATTCACATTTTGTTACTTTCACCCTTTAATACTGCCACGACCAAGCAGCATTTGTTATGAGAAAAAACCTCTTCATTATTAGCATCAGTATTCTTTGCCTTGCGGTGGTTGTTGGCTGCGAGAAAAAGCGTGGATGTACAGATTCGTTTTCAGACAATTTTGACCCAGAAGCCGTACAAGACGATGACACTTGTATTCCTACAAGAGATAAATTTGTGGGCGAATACGATGGTTATGGTACCATAGAAATTGGTCCAGATACTCTTGTTTCTTACGACCAGGTTGGTTTAAATGTGGTAGATTCTACTGCTCAAGGGCAAGATGGACTTATTATCGGCATCAGTAATTTTGACGCTCAACTTTACGCACTTTCAGCCACGGTTACCGGCACATATAATTTCATGATTAACTACCAGGAATTAGGCGATTACGCTTATTGGGGAGATGGAAACATCAATGGTAGGGTGATTGAACTGAGCATGACCAGAACGGAAGAAATCACGCTTCCAGACGAGAGCACGTATAAAGACACCATCTTTCTAAACCTGTATGGGTTACAACAAATAGACTGATATGAAGGCCTTAAAGAATTTTAGACGAATAGCGCTACCAGTAGCGATGGTCTGTTTTTTAACTGGCCTATTAACGCTGTCCGGTTGTAGAGAAGAAACTGGTTGTACCAACCGAACTTCTGACAACTACAATCCAGATGCTGTTAGAGACGATGGGTCTTGTATAAACGCAAGAGATAAATTTCTTGGTGTTTACAGCGTTCTCCACATCCATTGGCCAGACACTTTGCTTCCTTTACCTCGCTATATGACAATTGCAGAGGATGATTTGAGAGAAGCTGAAGACGATGTTAAGCTGTTGAATTTCGGTCCAGACAGTATTGTTGTGCGGGCACTGATAAATAAGAACTTTCTTACCATTCCGCCTCAAAATTTGAGTGTGAGAGGAGTAGCTAAGACTTTTAAAGGAGAAGGACATATAGATGATGATGGTTATTTAACCATTTTGTATTCTGTATGGCTCTTCAACAACGGACAGCTAGTTGCAGAAAATTGTGTTGCATTCTGCCAGCGATTAGACAATTAACTTTTTCTTTCGTACACTCGTTCCATGACCCGATTTTTTTGGAAAAGGTTCATAGGAGCTTGGATTATCGCGTTCCTTTCGCTTCAACTAAGTAGGCTAGTATTTTACTTCAATTTGAGGTCAAATTTCCATGCCGACTTCACCGACATTGTTGGTTCATTTCTTTTTGGGTTTGAGTTTGACGCTGTAAGTATTGCCTATCTCTTAGGTTTATTTTTCATTGCCCTCCCCTTCTTAAGAAATGGCCTTGCCACTAGCATTGCGAAATGGTATTTCTTAATTATGCTGGGAGCAATGAACTTTTTGAATTGCGCTGATGCCGAATTTTTCAAATTCACGTCAAGACGTTCTACCGAAGACCTTTTTGAATTTGCTTTTCTCAGTAACGATATCGTAAATATTGCACCAAACCTGATAGGTACATTTTGGTATTTACTAGTTGCCTTCTTGCTAATCATGCTATTGAGTTGGTTTCTACTAGGAAAACTGCTAGATCCAATTGTGTCTGGTGGAGGCTCTAAAACGATGATTGGTGGATTTCTAGTGACAGCTATTGTACTCGTCATTTCTGCAAGAGGTGGCCTCCATCCTATTCCACTTTCAATTATTGATGCCTCTAAATCGAATCAACCACATTTGAATTCGTTAATTCTGAGTACGCCATTCACCATTCTTAAAACACTTGGCAAACCCGAATTACCTGATTTTGATTATCCTGAAATTGAAGCTGGCGCCTTAAATCCTATTCAAACCCTGTCAGGTTCAGAATATTCAAGCAGATTAAAAGGAAGCAACGTTGTGCTGATAATTGTGGAGAGCTTGGGTTGTGAATACATTCAATCGATGAATGGTTTGAATGTGGGCTACGCACCATTTGTTGATTCGATTATTGGTCAATCATTAGTGTTCGATAATGCATTTGCTAATGGGCATCGCTCTATTGAAGGAATAGCTGCGATTGCTGCCTCAATTCCAACATTAATGTATGAGCCATTTACAACTTCTAGATACGCAGGCAATAAATTCACCAGCCTTGCAAGCATTTTAAAACAGGAAGGGTACTACACTACATTTATGCACGGAGGGAATAAAAACTCCATGAATTTTGAATCGTTTGCGTCTCAGGCTGGCTACAATTTATTCTATGATCGAGATGATTATCCGCTTTCTGACGAACATTACGATGGCGTTTGGGGAATTGCAGATCACCACATGCTCAATCATTGTGTTGATAAGTATACTGAATACAAAAAGCCATTTTTCAGCACCATTTTCACTTTATCCAGCCATCACCCGTACACTATACCGAAAGCATATCAAAACCGATTTCCGAAAGGGACTTTGCCAATACACGAAAGTCTTGGCTATACAGATCAGGCACTAAGAGAGTTTTTTGCTGCTGCAGCTAAAACCGATTGGTATGAAAACACTCTGTTCATAATTACGGCAGATCACACTTCTCTTTCGGAACATCCGAAATTTCAATCAAAATTGGGTTCTCTTAGAATACCAATTGTACTCTTTCATCCTACCGATACACTTTTACAAGGCCGGGCGGACCAAGTTGTGCAGCAATCGGACATTATGCCGACTGTTCTAGACTTACTTGGCTATCAACAACCTTACTTCTCATTTGGGGTAAGCGCTTTTACCGAACAACAAGACCACGTTTCTGTTGCTTTTAAACATGATCAGTATCAGCTTTTTAGAAATAATCAACTGATTTGTTTTGACGGAGAAAAAACCAATTTTGTGTATTCGGTAAAAACAGACGAATTGCTACAGGATAACCTATTAACGAATACAAATGTTGAGTTCAAGGAGAACGAAGCGTTTCTTAAAAGCTATCTGCGTAATTACGGTATCGCGTTAAACCAAAACAGAATGACCTACGATTTGTGGAAGAAGGAGTAAGAATGAAGCGGAAAATCAAAATCATAGTCAACCCTGTTTCTGGGAGCGGAAGGAGAAAAAAAGCCCTTCGGATGATTGATAAACATCTGGATAGGGAAAAGTTTGAGTTCGAAATTCAAAAAACTGAGTACCACCGTCATGCAATCGAGTTAACAAATCAAGCGGTGGCCGAAGGTTGTGAAGCCGTAATAATTGCAGGCGGAGATGGTTCCATAAACGAAGTTGGCGCCACCTTGGCGGGAACAAACGTTGCACTAGGTATTATTCCCGCAGGTTCTGGAAATGGATTGTCTAGATCTTTAGGAATTTCGATGAATCCTAAATTGGCGGTTGAAAACATCAACAATTTCAATTTTCGAACAATTGACACTGGTTTGGCCAACGGCATTCCATTTATGAATATGGCAGGTGTAGGGTTTGATGCTGCTGTGGCAGATGCATTTCACAAACAAAAGATGCGTGGTTTCATTAAATACTTTCTGCTCGGATTAAAAACTCTGAGAGATTATAAACTACAGACCTACTCTATTGTAGCAGACGGGAGAGAATTTGATAGACGCGCACACCTCATAAGCATGGCAAATTCTCCTCAATACGGAAATGATGCGCTAGTAGCTCCAAAGGCTTTAGTTGACGATGGGATGTTGGACGCGGTGGTCGTTAATCCTTTCCCGTTTTATCAGTATTTCCTGCTTTTCTACCGCTTATTTCGAGGAACCTTGAACGAAAGTCCACACATTAAAACTTTTAAGTTTAAGGAAATGAAAATCACTCAAGAGAGACCAGATGTCTCGCATCTTGATGGCGACCCTTTCGATTTAGGTCAGGAAGTGATAATCAAGATTAACCCAATGTCTTTAAAAGTAATTGTGCCCAATGAGCAAACAGAAGCCTAAAACATTTCAAGGTTTAGAAAGTCTCAGTTCGTTGGTTTTTTCATCTGAGACCAACAATAAAGAATCTGAAGGAATTACCGAATCTGAATTAGATGAACTAAACCCTTCCTCTTTCGATTTACGTGTATCCTTGGATAAAAAGCAGCGGAAAGGAAAAGCAGTCACGCTAGTTACTGGGTTTGGTGAATTGCACCCCGATGACATTAACGACCTTGCTAAGATGCTAAAATCAAAATGTGGTGTTGGTGGGTCGGCAAAAGATGGAGAAATAATCGTGCAAGGAGACCACGTAGTTAAGGTTATTGACCTATTGAAGGCTGAGGGTTTTCGTGTAAAGAGAACCGGAGGATAACCATGCGTTACTTCTTAAAACTAGCATACAACGGTACGGGTTTTCATGGATGGCAAATGCAGCAAGGCGCAAGTTCCATTCAGGAAGAAATAAGCACTCATCTTTCTACAATTCTAAGGCAAGATATCAGCATCATGGGATGTGGCAGAACGGATGCAGGGGTTCATGCAAGTCAGTTTTATGCTCATTTCGATATTGATTCCAAAATTGAACTGCCCTACAAATTGCTGGTGCACAAGCTTAATACCATGCTACATTCCAATATTGCAATACAAGAAATACTGGAGGTAAAAAACGATGCTCATGCCCGGTTTGACGCTACCAAACGCACCTACAAATACATTATCACTCGCGTGAAAGATCCATTTCAATCGGACCTATGTTACAAACTGAATATTGAGCTTGATTTGCAAAAAATGAACAAGGCTTGCGAACTATTGTTAGGGGAGCACGACTTTGGTTGTTTTTGTAAAGCACAAGCTCAAAATCACACCAACATTTGCACGGTGCATGAAGCATTCTGGGTTCAAAAAGAAGAGCAAATTATCTTTCAAATCAGCGCCAATAGATTCTTGAGAAATATGGTCAGAGCCGTTGTAGGAACTATGCTTGAAATTGGAAGTGGTAAAACTGAAGTGGAACAATTGAGGCAGATAATAGATTCGAAAAGTCGTAGCGAAGCTGGAAGGTCGGTTCCCGCGCACGGGCTATATTTGACCCGCGTGGAATACCCGTCCGAAATATTCCTTAAAACCTCGTGAGCGAAATAACAGGTAAAGCAGTAGACCTCGATGTGTTAAGTCGAGTATTGAAGTATGTGAAGCCCTACCGAGGGCGTTTCATCTTTACGTTTGTACTCACAATTTGCCTGGCGGTCATATCACCGCTCAGACCGTTACTTATTCAATACACATTCGACCATTACATAGTAATCCCAAATCCAGATGGGTTGCTGTTAATGACGTTCATAATTATTGGTGTACTGCTTCTAGAAGCGTTTACCTATTATTTCTACACCTATTCGGCCAATTGGCTTGGGCAAACGGTAATTAAAGATCTCCGAATGGAGATTTACCATCACATAAATAGTCTAAAACTTCAGTATTTTGATAAGACCGCCATTGGCACACTCGTTACCCGTGTTGTGTCAGATATTGAGACCATAGCAGACATATTCTCAAACGGAATTCTCGTAATATTTGGAGATATACTCAAGCTGCTAGCTGTTGTAATTGTAATGTTTGTGGTCGATTGGCAGCTGACTTTGATCTCACTTGCAACCATTCCAATTCTACTTGTTGCCACCTACATATTCAAGAACGGCATTCGGTCCTCATTTCAAGATGTGAGAACACAGGTTTCTAGACTGAATGCATTCTTACAAGAGCACATTACAGGAATGCATATTGTGCAGGTTTTCAATCGCGAGGAGAAAGAAATGGAACGATTTAAGACCATTAATTCTCAACATCGAGATGCTCATATTCGGTCGGTTTGGTACTATTCCATCTTTTTACCTGTAGTAGAAATACTTTCAGCCGCTTCACTTGGAATGATTGTTTGGTGGGGGTCGCACCAAGTAATGAACAGCGAAGTAAGTCTAGGGCACTTGATAGCTTTCATTCTGTATATCCATATGCTTTTTAGACCGATTAGAGAGCTAGCAGATAAGTTCAATACCCTGCAAATGGGCATGGTGAGTTCTGAACGTGTTTTTAAAGTGCTTGACACAAAATCGAATATAGAAGACGCTGGTTCGCTCGAACCAAACTCGATACACGGCACTATCGAATTCAAAAACGTTTGGTTCGCTTACACCAAAGACGATTATGTTTTAAAAGACATCTCATTTAAGGTTGAAAAAGGGACTACTCTTGCACTGGTTGGTGCCACCGGTTCTGGTAAAACCAGCATTATTAACCTGCTGAGTCGTTTCTACGAATTTGAAAAAGGAGATATTATTGTTGACGGTATAAGCGTTAGAGATTATTCTAAAACCTATCTCCGAAAAAACATTGCGGTGGTATTACAGGATGTTTTTCTTTTCTCAGATACCATTTATAAAAACATCACACTGGGAGATGAATCCATCTCCAAACAAACTGTGATTGAAGCAGCCAAGGCCTTTGGCGCACATGAATTTATCTCTGAATTACCAGGGCAGTATGACTATAATGTGATGGAACGCGGTGCCATGCTATCCGTTGGCCAGCGCCAGCTTATTTCTTTCATTCGAGCATATGTGCATAACCCAACCATCTTAGTTCTAGACGAAGCAACTTCATCTATCGATACCCAAAGCGAGGACATCATTCAATCTGCGCTTGCCAAATTAATGGAAGGCCGAACCTCTATTGTGATAGCGCATAGACTGGCAACCATCCAAAATGCAGATAAGATTTTAGTTATGGAAAAGGGGAAGATTTTAGAAATGGGCAGTCACCAACAATTATTAGAAAATGGTGGCCACTACAGAACTCTTTTCGAACTTCAGTTTAGCTAGCGCAATCTATCCGCAGAGCGAACCAAGTCATCGTCCTTCTTAATTCCTCTCAATGCTAAAAAGTACAATAGCACGTTAACTGCAAATATTCCCAACGCTGGACTGTATGTTGCTGAACCAGAATCAACCAAATCAGTCATTGAATCTGCATAAAAGAAAACGAGCACACCAATAACCAATTGTATAAGCATCGCCAATTGAACCAATTTCATCTGAAATTTTCGATTCTTGTACTGCGCAATGGCATAAATAGTCAGCAACAAGCTTAAGGCAATGGCTCCAGCTATCGGAAATGAATTCCCAACATTCTCGGTAATACCATTAGTCATCAGCATTAGGTAGGCAGGTTTAAGCTGATATAAATCATTCTCCACTACCATAGAGGCAAAACTTAAATCGAGAATAACAGGCATAATTAAGATTAAAGCGGCTATACTTAAGTAGATGGTTTGAATACGTTGAATCATGCTGTTAGATGTTTGTTACCACAAAGGAAAAAAATACACGGGTAGTTATTAAAAAACGGAGGTTTTAATTTTTTCAATCATCAATGCCCCTTATCAATATAATACGTATCATTGCTTTGTAATCATCTCAGATTCGTTCTGAATCACGAGAAAATAGAATCATTCCTGTTCAACAAATAACCTTGGTTTCGGCCAAACTGTTTTTAGAAAAACAATTACAACTACAAGTTATTTTCATTAATGTATAATCAAGAAGAACTTTCCAATATGCTGGTGGCAGAATTGCGCACTATTGCAGCGAAATTGGAAGTAGAGAATGCAGAAGGACTTAGAAAGTCGGATCTAGTAACGGCAATTGTTGCCAAAAAAGGTGAAGAAGGTTCTTCTCCAAAGGATGAAAATCCGGCTCCTAAACGTAAGCGCGCGCGGGTTCCGAAAGATTCTGGAGTTACACCACAGGAAGAGACGAACCAACAAGCTTTGAATCTGGAGACAGAAAAGCCAAGTGCAAAAGTTGAACTAACAGAAAATCCCACCTCGGATCCTTCTCCAGCTGTAACTCCGGTTACTTCACCTGACAGTTCAGCAGCTCCGAAAAAGCGTCCTGAAAGAAGAAAAAACACTGAAAATCAAGATTCAGTCGAATCGAAAGATAATCAAGAGCGTAAGCCACGCGAACCTCGTGAGCCACGTGAGCCTCGTGAACCAAAAGACCCGAATCAGAATAAAAACGGAAGAAATAACGACCGTAGAAGAGACGGAAACAACGACAAGAACGAACAAAAGCAGCCCGAACAAGATGCTTTTTACAATTTTGATGGTGCAGTTATTTCAGAGGGTGTTCTAGAGTCTATGCCTGATGGATATGGATTTTTAAGATCCTCAGACTACGACTATTTATCATCACCAGATGATGTGTACGTTTCTCAATCACAAATCAAATTATACGGTCTTAAAACTGGCGATACAGTAAGAGGCGAGGTTCGTCCTCCAAAACCAGGCGAAAAGTATTTCCCGCTAATTAATGTAGAAAAGATTAATGGCAGAGACCCTAGCTACGTAAGAGATAGAGTGTCTTTTGAGCATTTAACCCCTCTGTTCCCTCAAGAAAAATTCAATATTGCTCCAGGAGCTAGAGCAGACATTTCGCCTCGAGTTATGGATATGTTCACGCCTATCGGTAAAGGACAGCGTGGTCTTATTGTGGCACAACCCAAAACTGGTAAAACGGTTCTGTTAAAGGAGGTAGCTAACGCCATAGCCGAAAATCATCCTGAAGTTTATATGATAATTCTTCTGATTGATGAACGACCTGAAGAGGTAACCGATATGGCACGAAGCGTGAACGCAGAAGTTATTGCGTCAACCTTTGACGAACCAGCTGATAAGCACGTTAAAATTGCCAATATCGTTCTTGAAAAAGCGAAAAGGTTAGTTGAATGCGGTCATGATGTAGTAATCCTATTGGATAGTATCACCCGTTTGGCTAGAGCTTACAATACGGTTCAACCAGCTTCTGGTAAAATATTAAGTGGTGGTGTTGATGCAAATGCCCTACATAAGCCAAAACGATTCTTTGGTGCAGCCAGAAAGATAGAACACGGTGGGTCTTTAACTATTCTAGCCACAGCTCTTACCGAAACAGGTTCTAAAATGGACGAAGTAATCTTCGAAGAATTTAAAGGAACAGGTAACATGGAGCTTCAATTGGATAGAAAAATTTCTAACAAGCGAATCTTCCCAGCTATTGACATTGTGGCGTCTAGTACAAGAAGAGATGACCTTCTTATGGATAAAGAAGCGCTTCAGAGAATCTGGATTCTTCGTAACCACTTGGCAGATATGACGCCTGTGGAAGCAATGGAATTCTTGAGAGATAGAATGGCAGGAACACGAAGTAATGAGGAGTTCTTGATTTCTATGAACGGATAAAAAAAATCAATAGAACGAATAACCCTGGTTCTCTTTATTGAGAATCAGGGTTTTCTTTTGCAACAAACACTTAAGTTTAACCGTGCCAAAATTTCTGAATAACAAGAGACTTATCGGAATCGCTTCAGTTCTGACTATGGTTTATGCGGGGTTTTTCTTCGCAACGCCAATCAATCTTGCAACCGCAGATTTGGGTCGGCACATAGTAAACGGAGAGTTAATTGTAAATGGACTGACTGATGTTCTATATTCTAACCACTACTCCTTTACAGAAACCAAGCGCAATTTTGTCAATCATCATTGGGGTTCTGGTGTTCTGTTCTATTACATTCACTCGTTGGCTGGGTTTAAAGGATTATCTGTTTTATACATCTTACTCAACCTGTGTGCCATTGCATTCATGGGTTTGGCAAGCTCAGCAAGAAACAAACTTAGTATTGTCCTACTGGCAATCATTTCGGCTGTACCACTGTTGGCGTACAGAGTTGAAGTAAGACCAGAGGGTTTTAGCTACGCGCTGCTTGCTTTGTATTACCTGCTTTTCTCAAAATATAGAGCAGGTAAAATGAGCTTTAAATGGCTTCTAATTGCGCTATTACCGCTCCAGGTAGTCTGGGTTAATCTGCATATATTCTTCTTTCTCGGCATTCTTACAAGTGGAGCTTTCCTACTTGAAAGCCTCACAATTGGAGATAAATCGCAATTCAAAAAATTGCTCGGTTTGATGGTCGGTTTAATTGCGGTAAGTCTTATCAATCCACATGTGCATGTTGGCTTATTGGCTCCACTTACAATTTTCAACGAGTACGGATACATGGTGGCCGAAAACCAGACCATTCTTTTCATGCACGAACGGTTTTCAAATCCCCAACTGTATCATTTTGAGTTTTTCGGGATTTTAGCTTTGGCACTAATTGCCTATACAATCATTAAAGGTATTTGGAAACAGAATCTTCCAGAAATATTGCTGTCACTTTCGTTTCTGATTCTCGGGGCTATTGCTGTTCGTGGAATTCCACTTTTCGCTCTGTTTTTCATCCCTCTTTTAGCTTCAGTAGCAAATCATTTTGTGCAAGGCTTAAATTATAAGACCAAAGATTTTGTTCAATCCGTTCTACCTTATACAGCGATTGTTTTTTTGGCATTATTTATTCCTTTAAAAGGCACTTATCTATCAGCACAAAAAGGCTTTGAAGGATTGGGTCTCTACGAACGAATTAATAATTGCGGCAACTTCATTAGAGATAATGAACTGCCTGGTAAAATGTTCAATAATTATGATTTTGGTAGTTACTTGATTTACCATTTACATGCCACAAAGAAGGTTTTCGTTGACAATAGACCAGAGGCTTATTCTGTCACTTTTTTCGACTCCATCTACAAACCAATGCAAGAAGACGAAAAGGTTTGGAAGGAAAAAAGTGAGGAATACGGCATCAATCTAATCGTGTTTTACCGACTAGATAATACGCCTTGGGCACAACCTTTTTTAATTGAACGTGCAAAAGACCCTGAATGGGTACCGATTTATGTGGATGAGGTTTCTCTGATTCTAATTCGAAATCGAGAATCTAACAAACGCTGGATTGAGCAGTTTGCACTACCACGAGACATGTTTACGGGAGTTCCGAACAATTAGGCATAAAAAAAGGGCCGCATAAATGCGGCCCTTTTACTCTTTAAGTCCAAAGTATTACTTCGCCTCTTCCTCCTTCACCTCTTCAAAGTCAACATCGGTAACTTCATCATCACCACCCTGTGCAGCTGAAGCGTCTGGACCTGCCTGACCTCCTTCTGCATCTTGCGTAGCTTGATACATTTCTTGCGATGCTGCTTGCCAAGCAGTATTAATCGTTTCCATTGCTGCTTCAATAGCTACAACATCTCTCGATTCGTGTGCTTTTTTCAAATCAGCCAAAGCTGTTTCAATCGGCTCTTTCTTTTCTGCAGGAAGTTTGTCTCCAAACTCTTTCAATTGCTTTTCCGTTTGGAAAATCATTTGGTCTGCAGAATTGATTTTTTCAACCTCTTCTTTTGCCTTCGCATCTGCATCCGCATTTGCTTCAGCTTCTTGCTTCATTTTCTCAATGTCAGCATCAGAAAGTCCAGAAGACGCTTCAATTCTAATTTGCTGTGTTTTTCCAGTTGCCTTGTCTTTAGCAGACACATTGATAATTCCGTTTGCATCAATATCAAACGTCACTTCAATTTGAGGAACGCCTCTAGGTGATGGAGGAATATCGCTTAACAAGAACTTACCAATAGTTCTATTGTGCGTAGCCATCGGTCGCTCTCCCTGCAACACATGAATATCTACAGATGGTTGATTATCTGCTGCTGTAGAGAATGTTTCAGACTTCTTAGTAGGTATCGTTGTGTTAGCATCAATCAGTTTAGTAAACACACCGCCCATTGTTTCAATTCCTAATGAAAGTGGAGTAACATCTAAAAGAAGTACATCTTTCACCTCTCCTGTAAGCACGCCACCTTGAATGGCTGCTCCAACCGCTACAACTTCATCTGGGTTAACTCCTTTAGAAGGTGCTTTCCCAAAAAACTCTTCAACCACCTTTTGGATAGCTGGAATTCTTGTTGATCCACCCACCAAAATAACCTCATCGATGTCTGACTTAGAAAGTCCTGCATCTTTCATCGCCTTTTTGCAAGGCTCAAGTGTGGCCTGAATCAGCTTGTCAGCCAATTTCTCGAACTGAGCTCTAGAAAGTGTGCGTACCAAGTGCTTAGGAATTCCATCAACCGGCATAATATAAGGCAAGTTAATTTCTGTTGAAGTTGAACTTGAAAGCTCAATTTTTGCTTTCTCTGCAGCTTCTTTCAAACGCTGTAGAGCCATTGGGTCTTTCTTAAGATCCAATCCTTCATCTTTCTTAAACTCATCTGCCAACCAATCAATAATTACTTGGTCAAAATCGTCTCCACCTAAGTGCGTATCTCCGTTTGTAGACTTCACTTCAAAAACTCCATCTCCTAATTCTAGAATAGAAATGTCGAATGTTCCACCTCCAAGGTCGAATACAGCGATGGTAGAATCTTCTGTTTTCTTATCTAATCCATAAGCCAACGCTGCTGCAGTAGGCTCATTAATTATTCTCTTCACTTTTAAACCAGCAATCTCGCCTGCTTCTTTTGTAGCCTGACGCTGCGCATCGTTAAAGTATGCCGGAACTGTAATTACCGCTTCAGTCACTTCCATTCCCAAGTAATCTTCAGCAGTTTTCTTCATTTTCTGAAGAACCATTGCCGAAATCTCCTGGGGAGTGTACTCGCGATCGTCAATTTTTACACGCGGTGTGTTGTTCTTTCCTTTTACGACCTCATAAGGAAAACGCTCAATTTCTTTGCTCACCTCAGCAAAGCTTGAACCCATAAATCGCTTTATAGAAGCGATGGTTTTTGTAGGATTTGTAATTGCCTGACGCTTTGCAGGGTCTCCAACTTTTCTTTCTCCGCCTTCTACGAAAGCTACAATTGAAGGGGTTGTTCTTCTTCCTTCACTGTTTGGGATAACTACTGGCTCGTTGCCCTCCATTACAGCGACACACGAGTTGGTTGTTCCCAAATCTATTCCAATTATCTTGCTCATTATCTGATTTTATCAATTCGTAATTAAATGTTCTGGTCTGCCAGTAGTCACAGACCGTGCCACCAGAAATTGGGCTCCGATTACAAGAAATATTGTCAGTTATGCAGGAAAATGATCAGAAAAGACTGACATGGCTAGTGACAAAAAGACACCAAACCCTTAATCGTCAGTAAAACCTAAGCCAGACGTGTAGACACCGTCAACGAGCTGTTGATTTGCAGAAGCAGATAACCAGAGTCCTTCAAATTTCACTTCGGATCTGCTAGAAAAAATTCCTAGACCGTTGTTTACGTTGGTGTAAACTGGCTTGTCTTGCAAAGCCCCGGAGTTTGTTGGATTGTTTATATCGATGTATTCGAATAAATCGTTGCCAGCAAGTCTAATTTCAAAATCAAAATCATGCGAATTATTGTCATTCGGATGAGGGTCATTTGGATGATTTTCTGCCAAACCAATATATCGAATCACATTCGGTTCTGGCTGAATAGAAGAACCAATTCTACTGAAAATAGCTTCGGAATTTAGTTGAACCTGCCAATCTGAGACTCCAGATTCTAATTCAAAAGTAGATACCCTCCACTCCAACGATTTCTCAGTCTCAACACCAAGAACTATTTCTCGGTAGTAAAAACGTAGCCATACTTCATACTGTCTCACTTTATCGGCAGCATCAAAACGAATGGTGTAGTCTTTAAACTCTCCTGACGTATTAAATAAATCAAGCTTTCTAGTAGTACCAGGAAATGAAGGTGAATTCTCGTTCGGAGTATTCCATCTAAAACTTTCAGCGTCAACAATTTCAGTTCGAGAATCAGCAATTGGCTCAACATCGGCCATGTTCGCAATGGTCATTGTGGTAACCCCAGCAGGTCTCTTCTTTAAGGTAATTGAATATTCTCTTGACGGAATAACATTCACATTTTGAGATACTGATCCATCCGTTCTTGTTTTGTAAAGCCGCTGCGTTGGACCGAAAAAGTCGATTACACCATCATCTGCAATCCCAGTATCTTTATTACTGATCATAACAGTATCAAGCACCCACCTATTTGATTCGCTGGTCCCATTGTACTCAATCATCTCAACAAAAAGATCTTCATACCTGAAGTAAGACGAATCTGGGTTTTGTGCCATAATAAAAGCTGACTCCTCACCTAAAAACGCTTTCTGAATTCTAATCAAATGACCTCCGCCCGCAACACCAAAAGGGTTAAATGCACCGTTCGGATTGTCATTAGGATCAAGTAATCCGTAAATAAGAGCCTTCTCTTCGTAATCCCCAGTTAATTTGAAGTCACTGTCGCAAGAAGAAAAAATGGTTAGAAGTGCAACTAACCCAATAGCATAACGTAGCATACAATAAGTTTGAATCGCGAAGATAACACGCCAATTAGAAGACATGCCTAATTTCCTCTTAATTAACCGCAAATATGACGGTATTATTACACTTCAACTATCAGTTTCGACAATAATAGTCTGGACACTGCTATTTGTAACTCCAACCAATTCGGATGCTCAAAACCCAATTTCAACGGAATTTGGACAAATACAGTTGAAAGAAGATTTCTCTGATAAAAATGAGAATTGGCCTTATCTCACCACAATGGAAAACCTGTATGTGCCAGATAAGGACGAATATTTCATGCATCGCAGGCACAAATCGAATCCTTATGCCATCATTACCGATTGGAAGAATAACCTGTCTACATTTAATATTCTTACCGCCTTAAAGCTCGGTCCTGCCGATAACGAATCGCAAACAATTGGTGTGATCTTTTTGGTGCAAGGTGACGGAAAAGGTGCTGTTGCTTTCGAGTTCAACAAGTTCAAGCAATATCGAATTAAGCAATTGGTTGGTGCTTACTACAAATTTCTTTCGGGGGATAATGAAAGTCAGGGATGGGTTAAATATTCTGGTTTGGCAGGAAAGAACGATTATAATGAGCTTGACGTACGAATAAATCTTCCTCAAATTGATATTTACTTAAATGGCAAGTTTCTTCAATCTTTTGATGTGATGGATTACAAGCCAGGTGGAATGGGTTTCTTAATTGGAGCTGACACCAAGGCAAAGGCAGATTACTTCTACGTTTACACATCTGACGAAGGAAAAATTGAAGCTGAACTGGATTCAAAACAGAAGGAAGACAACAAATCAGCTGTTGAGCAATTGTCTAAAATGAGGTACGAACTTGAGCAACAAAAGCGTTCACTAAAAGAATGTGAATTAGAGCGCAAAACGGCCGTATCAGTGCTCGAAGACGGCATGGCTGACTTAAGGCAACAAAACGACCGATTGGCCTTACGCAATGGACAGCTTCAAGAGTTTAAAAACCAGGTGCTAATTGAAGTAGATGAAGACGTGTTTCTTACACTAGCGGAAAATCTGAAGAGTGAGATTATTAAGAATCAAAAACTTGAATCTCAGGTTCAAGTTTATCGAGATTCACTCAAGTACACGCACGCCAAGTACAGCAAACTCAAGCTTGCCCTCTTAGACAAAGCCATTAAAAAAGCTGAAAAAGAAAAAGTGATTAGAGAAGCGGCTGAAGCCAAAGAAACAACGGAAGAAATTGAGGCCGAATTGGAAGACAATCGACTAACAAAAGAGCAAGAAAATTGGGAAGAGGCAAACCCAAATGTTACCGCTGAAGTTGATACCGCCAAGGTGAAAGAGTCTAATGTTGAGGAGTTGAATGAAGAGGCTTCTAAGCCAAAAAATTCCGAAGAAGTTGCAGAACAAGAAATAGAAGCCCGACCTTTGCCTGTGAAAGTGCGTAAAGCGCAGAAAAAACAAGACTAATGTCTGTACACAAATCGGTAAAGAAAATTACCACCCATGTGCTTCAAGAAATGAAGCGAAATGGTGAGAAGATTTCCATGCTCACAGCATACGATTACACCATGGCTCGCATTCTAGACCAAGCTGGAATTGACATTCTACTGGTTGGAGATTCAGCTTCGAATGTAATGGCAGGACATGACACTACACTACCTATCACGCTGAACGAAATGATCTACCATGCCGCTGGTGTGGTTAGAGCGGTTGAAAGATGTTTGGTTGTTGTTGATATGCCTTTTGGTTCTTACCAAGGTAATTCTAGAGAGGCCCTTACTTCTGCTATTCGAATAATGAAAGAATCTGGCGGCCATTCTATTAAAATGGAAGGAGGCCGAGAAATTAAGGAGTCTGTAGAGCGTATTTTATCTGCTGGAATTCCGGTTATGGGACACTTAGGGTTAACTCCTCAAAGTATTTACAAGTTCGGAACATACACTGTTCGTGCTAAGGAAGAGGAAGAAGCAAAGCGACTAATTGAAGACGCAAAGATTCTTGAAGAAACAGGGTGTTTCGCTATAGTGTTAGAGAAAGTTCCTGCAAAGCTTGCAACTCAAGTAGCCAAAGAAATTGAAATTCCAATAATTGGAATTGGAGCTGGAAATGGAGTTGATGGACAAGTACTTGTAACCCATGATATGTTGGGAATGAACCAAGAATTTAGCCCGAGATTTTTGAGGAGATATGCTAACCTTGCCGAAGACATGACCCTAGCTGTCAAATCTTACATAACGGATGTGAGAAGCAAGGATTTCCCGAACGATAGCGAACAATATTAATCCTATTTATGGCCACTAAAAGTATTGAGGT
>CALCGD010000277.1 GCA_937900875.1 uncultured Flavobacteriales bacterium | reverse complement strand
GAATCGCAAGGGACTCCACCATCAACAGCGTAAAAAGTAAGCACCCAAGTTCCAACTAAAGGCGGAGCCGAATTTGCGGAAAGTGTTCCGTTGATATCCTCATCCATATCGAAAGGAAACAGCCCCAAGTTAAAGCCTGTAATGGTGAACGGGTTGCCACCGTTAAGACCTCCAGTTCCTCCCAATATACTATTGAAACCGATGGAATAGTTTGTAGGAGAAACCTGATTACCATCCAAAGCAATCAAAGCGGTTTCTCCTGGGCAAACATCTTGCTCAGCATCGTTAGTGTAATCGCCAGCTTCACATGGTAAACATGAAGCCTCGTTTGGCCCACAAAGAACAGTTGGGTTTCCGTTGTTAACTACATAGCTTGTAGTGCAACTTACCTGATTTGGAGCATCTCCAGCAGCAGTACCTAATTGATTGATAATGATAGAATAAGTTCCGCTTTGAGTAGCAGTCCAACCTAAAGAACACTGGTCAAAGAATGTGAGTGAAGAACCTGTAGCAGCTTCACCATTCCAAGCATTTACTGTTGTACCATCTGGAGCAACAATGGCTATTTCTGGAATCCATGAACCAGCACCAAGTCCTGAACACATGTCAAACACGTAATCAAAGCCAGCCTGAACGTTATCCAACAAGTATGTCTCTGACCCATAAATTCCAATGGTTGTGAAGTTAGGGTCAGTTGGTGTGCAACCATTTCCATCATTACATGGTGCAGCACCCGCTGTATTTAGGTCTCCCCAAGTATCGGCAGATGTTAAACATGGGTCAACATTTGTAACCGGCTCACAATATGTTACAGTAAGGTCGTACATATTAGCCGAGCCTAAACCGCACGGATAAGACTCAAACCCAGTTGGCACCACTGCTACCAAGTACGAACCTGGAGCAACAGCTAACGTTAAATTGCCCGTTGCACATGCCTGTGTTGTTTCAAAAGCCAGGGTTGTTAAGTCAGTACAATTGTCGATAAGGAAAACGTTAATTGGCATACCTGCACTGAAATCAAGGACCACGTCTGTGTTCTCTGTCACAACTAATTGAAACCAATCAGTATCTCTATTTCCGCCATTAGCCCAAAGTGTTCCAGAAACCGAACCACCGCATGCAATTGGCTCATAAGCAGCAGGCCCCGGTTCTGTATTACAGCCGCCATTCAAATCTCCACCACAAGTTTCAGATTCAGGAGTATTGCCTTGCGAAACATAAGAACACGGACAAATAATAGTAAATGTTTGTGTTTCAAGATCAACAAACTCGTTATCAAGCAGAATCAAGTACTCTATACCAGCGGTAAGATTCATTCCATATGAGCCAGGATCCTGAACATCATCTAAACAAATCCAATTCAATGTATCGCAACCTAAACCGGCTGGTTTATACATGTAATCTAACCAGCTTACAGCAGTTGTAGAGGTAACATCCAGAGTGTGAACGCCTGTTATGGTTGGCGTAAAACTGTACAGCTGCTCAGCTCCTGGAACATCCCATCCGCAAGCGGTTGTAAAATTCCAATCATTTACTCCAGTACCTGAAAGAGAAACCGTCTGTGGTGCATTACAACTTGCAATGTTTATAATGTCATCACACGGTGTGTTGAACCCAACAAACAGGACGCTATCAACAGCTATCCCTCCTGACCATGTATCTACACCATTTGTGCTTCCATCATTATGCACGAAACTAAACTGAACGTCTCCAAATGGTCCAATTAACGGCAGGTAAAGTCCTTGCCAAACGGCTGGATCGACAGGCAGTGCTATCGTTAACCAGTTATTGCCGCCATCTACCGTGTAATCAAAAGAACCAGTTGAACCCCACTGTTCGGTATTAAACAAATCGAAAAAGAAGTAGAGCGAATCGTATTGGCTCATGTCAAACATTGGAGTAGTCAGCACATCATTGCTAGCATCGCAATTGCACTGGTCATCATTTGCTACCGCAAATGCACCGCCATTATTTGGAGGAAGTGGGTTCCAGTAAATTGGGTCTCCTCCGTAAGAGGCAGTTACGCCAGCCGAATTCAATATTTGCCATCCTTCTTGAACGGCATTAGGTGGGTCTGGGAAAGCTGGTGTATTAACCGTTGCCGCCCATCCAACTGGCACCACACCAACGGCATCAAAATCTTCAACCATTAAAAGAGTAAACGGTTGTTGAGCGCTAGCAGAATTAACGCCTAGCGCAAGTAGAGCAACTGCAATTACAGCTACGTTTTGTAGAAGAGTTTTCATATTGGTAAGGTTAGGGGTAGGTTATTTTTTAGGTCTGCGAGTTTCCAAATAAGCAATTCGCTTTTGGTATCCCGACAGATTGAAATTCTCGTTCCCCACGTTCTTGTCAATCACCTTCTGAATCTCAGCAATCTGATTATCGATATACTCATCGGTCATTTCAACAACCTGACGTTTTTGAGTTACATCAATTCGCTTTGCGGTGTCAAGTTTTCTCTCAACTTGAGCATTTTGTACGGGTGTAGCTTCTGCTGGAGCTACCTTTTTCAAAGCTTCTTTGGAAACAACCACTTTAGACTGCGAAGTGGTTGGTTGGTCTTGCGCATACGCACTTCCTAGACAAAAGCTGACTATGGCAACAAGTGTAAATAGGTTTTTCATAATAATGTGAATTTGTTTAGTTGTTACCTTCAAAATTAAGCATACAATCGCTACGAAAAACGTATACGTAACAATGTTTAGAGAGGCGAGCGAAGAGCTGTTGTTGTGGAATCCAGTTTAGAGACAATGGATTCAAATTTTTTGCGCGAGGTTGCGCTAATTGGGTCGGATGCCGGTAAATCTTCGTTTCTATGATTCACCTGTTTTCCGTTCTTCCAAAAGCGATAACAAACGTGCGGACCAGTAGCTAGTCCGGTGCTTCCAACAAAACCAATAATATCTCCCTGACTAACACGAACCCCGGGCTTAATTCCGCTTTTGATTTTAGACATGTGCAGGTACTGGGTTGAATAAACACTGTTGTGCTTAATCTTCACATAGTTCCCATTATTACTTTTGAAACGTGCTTCGGTAATAACGCCATCACCAACCGCCATAATTGGGGTACCAGTTGGTGCTGCATAATCGGTACCCAAATGAGCTTTGTATCTCTTTTGAACTGGATGAAACCTGCGCATACTAAAACCTGAACTTATCCGAGAGTATTTGACAGGCGCTTTGAGGAAGGCCTTTTTAAGGTTATTGCCCAGTTCATCGAAATAGCCCTTTTCATCATCAGACTCGAAATAGTATGCCTTAATCGGCTTCTTAAAATGGGTAAAGGTGCTGGACAACACTCGATCAACCCCAATAGAAACTCCTTCAACGTAATTTTCTATGTACAATACTTCAAATTCATCTCCTTTCTGAATACGGTAAAAGTCAATGGTCCAAGCATAAATTTCAGATAACTCGATGGCTAGCAATGGGTCCGCTCCTTGCTTTTTGAGGTTAACGTAAAGCGAAGAAGTAACCACCCCTTTTACATATTGGGTACGTTTTTCAATCTCCTTTTGTCCCTTATATATGTGAATGCTATCGCCAAGATTGAAAACCACATAATCAATTGCGTTTGGCTCATAAACAAAGCATGTTGCTTGGCCGGTCGAATCTTTTTTGCAATATATCGTGTAGGGCTTTCCGCTTGCCAATTTTCTCACATCAAATATTTCTTTCGATGCTTTGGCTAATTGGTCGATAGTGGAATAAGGAACTCCGTACGGAAGGAGAATAGACGAGAGATTCTGGTTGGGACGGATTTTGTCTTTAATGACAAGGAAAGAATCGGTAGCTAAGCCGTACTCAATATTAACTTCAGGAACTTCTTCTTGGTCTTTTACAACAACCTTTTCGGGACCAGAGCCGCAGCCCAAACCAAACAAGAACAAACCAAATAACCCATACCGCACAAATCTTTCCATCTCCTCTTTCTTTCCCAAGCTACCTTACTAGAGTAACGGTACCGTGTTCAGAAAAATTGTTGCCATCCGTTCCTTTTAAATCAAGGATGTAGTAGTAGGTTCCTGTAGCAGCTTGAGCGCCACCATTTACATTACCATCCCAGCCCCAAACATCAACTGGAGGAATGAGTCCGCTGTATTTATAAACTGGTCGTCCCCAGCGATTGTAAATTTTCATATCAGCTTCAACCATTGCATATGTATAAGGTTGAAATCGCTCGTTAAATTCATCTCCATTCGGGGTAAATACATTAGGAACCTCATACTCAGGAACTCCTTCTACAAACACAGAATATTGAAAGACATCCGTACATCCATTTGCATTGGTAATGGTTAAAGTGATGTCATACCAACCGCTATCAGGAAATGTGTAATTCACAATATCTAACCCTGTAATTGTGGTATCCTCAATGCTCCACTCTGCGCCTTCTCCTGCTTCTAGTACAGTGGTAAAAACTACATCTAAACTTGTTGCTTCGTGGGTGGCATTTGCCGTTGGGTTTTCAAACACCGTTACTGTAGCATTTGCAGTGTCGACACAGCCGTTATTTGAACTTACAATAAGCGTTGCATCGAAATTTCCTGCCGAAGAAAATGTTGTTGAAGTTGTCTCGCTGTTGGCAGTTGTTCCGTTTCCTAAATCCCAATTCCAGCCTGTAATCGAGCCAGGTGTTACGTTCGATTGGTCAGTAAATACGGTTTCATCTCCCTCACAAACTTCAGACACATCAAATGCAGCCTCAGGATTTGGATTAACCACCACTTGAATGCTATCACTAGCATCGCAGCCTTCAGCATCTTCAATGGTTTGGGTTACCCAATACGTTCCAGCATTCGGAAAAGCTATGTCTCCAGGACTAGAAACGGCTGAAACTTCGCCCGTTCCAAATACCCAATCCCAAGCTACCACATCTCCTAAAGCGCTGTAAGAATTATCCCCAAAGTTGATCGTTTCACCTTGGCAAATTTCAGTTTCACTAGCTGTAAGACCAGGTATGATAGAGAAACAGAATTCTTGGCGGTTATTCAACCCTCCAGTGCTACCCGTAAATCCCCAAAATACGTTGGGGTCTCCACCAAAAATGTTGGTGATAACATCTCCTGTGTACGTAGTTCTTAGAGAGCCATCCACGTAGAAATCAACAACCATCGTAGTTGGATTCCAGCTAACCCGCATTACGTGCCATAGACCATCTTCTATGTTGGCCCCGCTAACCAGCGCAATTTCTGGCCCTGCTAGATTATCTATCGAATTATGGTCAATTGACCCATTAGCCATGATTGCCACATGGTCTGCAACAATATCTCCTTGGCCAGCACCATTATTGTATGTGTCAATAGGCATTGCTAAAGAGGGAGTTATTCCTTCGTACCCTAAACCACCTCCAGTTGACCCAACTAACGTACTTACAGGTTGAAGAACAAATGCAATTCCATCCGCTCCTCCAGGAATGTCTCCCAAATAAACATCAAACGTAAAGTCGAACGGGTCAGATAAATCGATTTGAGCATTGTTCCATACAGAACCGCTTTGCGTATTGACTGCTTCGGTTAGCCTAAAGCAGTTACAACTCAACTGCACCGCGTTTCCGTTTATAGCTTGGGCGTAAATCGACTGAATTGGGCTAGAAACTAAAATTGCCGTAATGGCAATTAGCACAGTAAACGCCCTCAAAGATGGCTTTGACATAGGTTAGGTTTTAGTACATCACAAAATAAAAAGTCTGGAAAAAACCAGCCGTTTAATTGAAGACGAATTTACAGACCTAAGTTGCCAGTAGGAAATTTGAATCTACTTGTTTTGAACAAGGTCTTCAACCCAAGCTTTGCCCCAATTTTCTTTTTCTATGTCGGTCCATAATTCTGGGAAAAAGATTCTTTTCATAAATCGAGGCGGAAGGTATTTCTGCCAATTGGTGCCTCCAGTAGCTGGTACCCCACTTTCATCTCGCAAAAGATAGCGTGCTGCCGTTTTGTAATGTTGAAGCGGCCAATTAATATTCACATTAGCATCAAGCATTTTCATCTGAGCAATCAGAGCTTCATCGTTTCTTTCTTCGTCAGAAAGTGTCAGGTACTTTGCCCACAAATTCTTGTCAGAATAATCAACAGCTAAAGCAACAAGTTCATCCGTATACTTCTGTTCAAACTGTTTTAGGGTGAGTGTTTTCTTCCCGGTTTCCAAATCAGTGGCGCCCGTTTTCCAATAAATAAACTGGAACATTTCTTTCACACCTTCATGATCTGATGGCGTGTCTTTAAACTTTTCTCGGTGATCTACATGCACCAGATTGTTCATCATGGTAGAACAAATCTCAATTTTTCTGTACTGTGCACTTTGAAACCCACTGGCTGGTAAAAGAGCCATTCTAAAACGCAAGAACTGCTCCTTCTCCATTCCCATTTCCATTACGCTGTAGCTTGTGGTAAGGGCTCTGAAATATTCATTTATTCTTCTAACTCTCTCTTTAAAATATCCAGGCTCAAGCTTGTCTCGCCAGCCTTTGTCCTCTCCATTCAAAAGCACATTTCTTCCATTGTTTCCAATTTGCTCGTACTCATGCAAAGACAAACGGAAGTACAATTCGGTAATCTGATGATAAACGATGAAAATAAGCTCATCAGGAAAATCTGTTTTTGTGTGCTGCAAAGACATCAAAGAATCGAGCCTTGCATATTCCCAATACGGTAAATAATTGGACAGTAGTAACCCGTCTAAGTACGAATTCATATCCTGCCCCATGGCCTCGTATTTTTCGCGCAGCTTTTCTAATTGATCCTGAAGAAGTTCTTGATTCATTCGTTTTGTTTATGTGTCGAAATTAGGAAAATGAATACCCGTAATAATGACCGAGGTCATCAACAATCGAGGACGCTATTGGTTAAATTGCCACGCAATTAGGAAAAATATGGAAAACAACATCATAATTGGAGCTGGACTAGTTGGTTCATTACACGCTGTTTATTTAGCTAAGCGAGGCATAAAAGTGGAGGTGTATGAGCGCAGACCAGATATGCGAAAGACGGATATTAGTGCAGGACGATCCATCAATTTGGCTATATCTCATCGCGGACTGAAGGCATTGGACCGAGTAGGTTTGAAGGAAAAAGTACTGAAAATGGTGATTCCAATGCCAGGCAGAATGATTCATGATATGGAAGGGAACACCAATTTTCAACCATATGGCAAAGAAGGACAACACATTAATTCTGTTTCTCGTGGCGGACTGAATGCGATGCTGATGGATGAAGCCGAAAAATTAGGCGTCAAAATTCATTTCAATCAACGATGCGTTACCATGAATTTAGAGGTAGGAGAAGCAACTTTCAAGAACGAGTCCACAGGAAGCATCACAAAAGTTGTTGCTGATAGACTGTACGGAACTGATGGAGCTTTTAGTGAAGTGCGACACTCCATGATGTTAACTGAAAGATTCGATTACTCTCAGTCATACTTAAAACACGGATATAAAGAATTATCTATTCCAGCAGCGGAAAATGGAGGTTTCCGTTTGGAGAAAAACGCCCTCCATATTTGGCCACGTGGTGGATACATGCTTATAGCTCTACCCAACTTAGACGGAAGTTTTACGGTTACCCTTTTTCTATCTTTTGAAGGGAAATACGCATTCGAAAATCTTGAAACTGAAAAGCAAGTCCTCGATTTTTTCAATGAAATCTTTCCGGATGTAGTGCCTCATATGCCAACTCTTATCGATGATTTCTTTGGCAATCCAACTTCCTCTTTAGTTACGGTAAAGTGTTTTCCATGGCGATTCAAAGACAAGGTGATAATCTTTGGAGATGCATCTCACGCAATCGTTCCTTTTTACGGACAAGGAATGGTATCTGGCTTTGAAGATTGCTACGTTTTTGATCAGTTAGCCGATAAGTTTTGGGATGATAAAGAGTCTCTTTTCGAAGAGTTTCAGAATAGCAGAAAGCCAGACGCGGATGCGATTGCCGATTTAGCTTTGCGCAACTTTATAGAAATGCGCGATTCTGTTGCTAATCCTAAATTTCTGTTGAGAAAACAAATTGAAAAGGCCATTAATGCAAAGCACCCAGATAAATGGGTTCCGCTTTATAGTATGGTCACATTTTCGGAAATGCGCTATTCAGAAGCGCTTACTCGTGGCAAACAACAAGACAAAATCATGGAAGAAATCCTGTCTTGGGATGCGATAGAAGACAACTGGGAGAACCCAGCTGTCTTTTCTAAAATTGAAAAAGTGGCGTTGGGTTAATCCCCGCTAATAATACTTCCGAGTAAGTCCCCGCCTAATCCAGCAGCCCCTTTGCGCTCACCTTTTCGTTGGAATCGGGCTGCGGCAGAAATTCTATCGGCCAAACGGCTAAATGGTAGACTTTGTAGATAGACAATTCCTGGTCCAGTAAGGTTTGCCGTAAATAAGCCTTCGCCACCAAAAAGCGAGTTTCTAAATCCACCAATAAACTGAATGTCGTAATCAACTGTTGGTGCAAACGCAACCAAGCAACCTGTATCAACCCGAAGACGCTGACCAACCGCTAATTCCTTCTTAATTATGGTTCCTCCAGCATGAATAAAAGCCAATCCATCACCTTCCAAACGCTGTAAAATGAAGCCCTCGCCACCAAACAAACCGGCTCCGATCTTCTTGGTAAATGCCACCTCAATTTCAACCCCAATAGCGGCACACAAAAAGCCATCCTTCTGGCAGAGAAACTTGCCTCCAAGTTCCTTTAAGTCTAATGGGATTATTTTCCCTGGATAAGGGGCAGCAAACGCCACCCTGCTTTTTCCAGCACCTGTGTGGGCGAATGTGGTAATGAAAAAGCTCTCGCCTGTAATCAGTCTTTTAAACCCTTTAAATATTCCTCCACCAGTATCTGTTTGCATCTGAATGCCATCTTCCATGTAAAGCATGGCTCCAGCCTCAGCACGTACGCCTTCATTCGTGTCAAGTTCTACCTCAACCGCTTGCATGTCATCGCCATATATCTTGTACTCAATTACATCTGCAGCCATCATTTTTCTTTTTGGTTTGGGTCAAATATGGCAAACAGAACTATAATCTACCGGTATCATGCATAAAAAGAATGTTAAATCAGGTTCTCGAGAATTACATTTGCTTCATGACCAAAATTGTAGGCATCATTCCTTCCCGCTATGCTTCTACCCGATTTCCTGCTAAGCCATTGGTAGATATTGCTGGAAAAAGCATGATTCAGCGAGTGTACGAACAGGCGTCTAAGGCCAGTTTGCTGAACGATGTAATTATTGCTACAGACGACCAGCGAATTTTTGACCACGTTATTTCTTTTGGTGGAAAAGTGGTAATGACATCCTCGTCACATCAATCAGGAACTGACCGATGCGCTGAGGTAGTTGGATGTTTAAATGATGTGGACGTAGTCATTAATATTCAGGGTGATGAACCCTTTATTGAACCGGAGCAGATTGACCAGCTTGCGACTTGCTTTGAGAACGAGGAAACCAAAATTGCTACTCTCATAAAGAAGATTACCAATAAAGAAGACCTTGACAGTGATACTGTAGTTAAGGTGAACACGAAATCGGTGGATTTCAGCAGAAAACCTTTCTCAACCTTAGACAAATCATACAAGCACATCGGCATTTACGCTTATCGCGTTGATACGCTGAAAATCGTTTCAAAATTGCCACAATCAGAGCGAGAATTGACCGAAAGACTAGAGCAATTGCGTTGGTTAGACAATGGATTTCAAATACAACTAGCTGAAACAGAACACGAAAGCAATTCCGTAGACACTCCGGAAGACCTTAAGCGACTTTTACGTGAAAAGAACATATAATTTTCCCGTAATTTGTTGCGTTACAACGCCATGATTTCAAATCGACTTGGACATATTATTTCGCAGACCCTTTCGGAGAAGCCAATGGCGGTTCTTCCCGGTTTTGGTGGGTTTGTAAAAGACCTAGTTGGGGCTGAGTTGGACGAACAAAGAAATCGGATTCATCCGCCAAAAAACACCGTCATTTTCAATGCACGATTAGTGCACAACGATGGCCTTATGGTTGCTTCAATTTCTGCTGAAAGTGACATCACCTATACAGAAGCTGATGCATGGCTAACTGACGCTATTACAGAACTTCGATTTAGACTGAACAATTCTGATGTGGTTTCTTGGGAAAACCTTGGGCAATTACACAAGAATGAAGCTGGTGCTATTGAGTTTCTAGCTGTTGACAAAGCTTTTTTACAAGACGAATTCTTCGGTTTAAAACCCGTTACTCTTCGTCCAGTTCAGAAAGACAATGTAGATAAGGTGAAAGAATTGGTTGCTTTAGATGGACCTGTTGCCACGACCGTTCGCAACCTACCAATTAAGAAATTTGCAGGCTACGCTGCTGCGGCTGTAACCGTTGGTTTTTTACTGTGGATGCCTATCCAAAACGGTGCTCTTGATAACGGTAAGATGCTAGTGCATCAATTAAATCCGTTTGCGCCTAACACTCAATCAAATTACTCTGCCAGAACATTTAACGAAGCCTGGCTTACGAAAGGGTTTGAAACCGAAGATGCTTTATCTGCAAAATACGAACACGAATATCTGGATCTGTATTTAACAAAGGGGTCAAGAAAACCAATTGTGGTAAAGACTGATGCCATTCCTTCTACAGAAGTTATGACCGAAGTTGAAACCTTAGAAGAGGCTTCTTCTTATATGGTTATTGCCTCAGCTTTCAGTAGCAAATCAGAAGCTGCGGATTACGTTTCTAATATGATTAAGCGAGGATTTAGCGCTCAATACGCTGGCCACGATAATTCTGGTCATTTGGTTGCTTACGGTACGTATAGTTCTAAAAACGATGCTGAAAAGATGCTTTCGTCTGTAAGTCTTTCAAACAAGGAAGCAAGAATCGTTTTAGTTAACTGATTCGTCTTTCGACTTCTCCACCACCTCCTTATTCTTACCTCTAGCCTTTCCGTAAAGCTTGATGGCTACCATCATAATTACCGAAAGCAATACTAGGCTAGCCATACCCCAAATCCAAGTAATCGAGCTTTTCAATACCACCACAAACACTATGGCAAAGAGGAAAAGTGTAGCTACTTCATTCCATATTCTAAGCTTGGTAGAGCCCCATGTTTCTTCATTATTCTGAAACTTTCGAAATATCTTATGGCAATACATCTGATAAGCGTAAAGCCCGATAACCATGGTGAGTTTTACGTGCATCCACGGGCTTTGCCAAGCACCAGTACCAACCATTAGCCAACTACCTAAAACCAAGGTGATTAAAGCGGATGGCCAAGTGATTATGTACCACAACCTCCACTCCATGAGCGTGTATTGCTTTTGCAGAATGCTAGCAGCTGGCTCTTCCTGTGTTCGTGCTTCGGCATGATAAATAAACAGTCTTACGATATAAAACAGCCCCGCAAACCACGTGGTAATAAAGATGATGTGAAGGGCTTTGAGATACAAATAGATGCTAGCGAATTCCATAATTGCAAAGTTAGCTAATCGTGTTTGGCAGACTCTCTATTGTGTCTTTTTATCTCAGACCTAATCTCCGAAAAAGAAGAGTACTCGACCCCATTTTGATGGTTTGCTATGCTTATTTGATAGATGCGCTTCCAATGGGTCAGCAGGTCGGAAATGCCAGAGACCAAGCCCATTCCTGGATCATAAATATGGCATGGCTCAGAGTTTACTCCGTTAACCTCAATTACCTTGAAATTGCCCTTCAATAGAGCAGCCATGGAGGACGCACGAATATCAAATCTGCCGATAAAGAAACCTGGAATCTGCTTTGCAAGAGAATCAAACGCGCCCTCTAACTCTAGTGAAATAAGGTGATTTCCATTATTGAAGGTGGTTCCTAACATGTGGTTTCCTATGGTGACTATTCTTATCTCTTCGCCAATACTTGGCACGGTGTGTAATCGGTCTGCAAATCTTCTAAAATGAACCTTGTAGCTAAGTCTTGTTCTAAGGTTTGATAGTATGAGTTGACTCAATGTGCTTTTCCCATCTCCAACAACAAACGGAAATTCTTTGATGACGATTGATGTAATCTTTCCATTCACCTCACTTGGATGACGGCTATACATTATTCCCATTTCAATTGGCAAATCAACATAGGTTTGAATCATTAATTGTTCTTTCCTATTCTCTAGAGCCCTACTGAAATCAGAACTATTTCTTAAGATTTTCACGCCTTTTCCGCGCTCACCCATATCTGGTTTTATAATGAGTGGAAAACTCATGTCAGCCTCATTAAGTTGGGTTTCTACTTCGGTAATAGTGTCGGAAATTGAGACTGATATGGTCCTTGGTAAATAATTTTCGGGTACCAAGGTTCCCATTTCCACTTTTGAATAGGCAATCAAACCGCCAAATTTCATACAAGGATTTGCCGCGCTAAAGAAAACCCAACCACGTGCTTTTAATGCAAGGAAAAACCAGAGAATAGCTACTGGCAGGTAGACTACTTGCCATGGCCAAAATTCCCAACGCACCAATCGCTGCAACCAAATGTGCAGTTTAGTAAAGATGGATACGGAATTCATTGTCAGCCGTTGGCTTCGTGGCTTCTATAAGCCATGGTGGAATATGCAACTCCAAAGGAATCTTCCAATTCGAAAGTTGGCGCTTCGTCTTTTATCAGAATCCGAATAAGTGCCATATGATGAATGGCATGCTCTAAAACATACAGCAACTCTCTAGCTAAGGAAGACTTTACGCTTATTGCTTCATTGGTGCCTGAAGGTAGCTCTGCTATTAAATCTAGCGCGTAATCTTTCTTTGCATCCTTCACTCTTTCAGCAATTAAGCCAATAGTTACCAATGCATGCTGAGCGCTAGATTCAAGTAAAATATCTCGCTTTCTAGAATCGTAGTTCACAACATCATGCCCATCAAAAAGACAGGTATAAAACTCCAATGTATGCCTAACGTGTTGGCCTACAGAAGCTTTTCCCTTCAAGTTAACTTTGGTGTATAATGTTTGATCAATAGTGCTAAGCACCGTTCCAAGTGTATGCAGCGTTTCAACATTAAGTTGCTGAAGTACTGATATGGTTGAGGTAGCTACCATTCGTAGGCAACACCCAAGTTGTAGCTTGGAACAGCTGCAACCATTTTTCCACTTCCCAAATAAACCCCGGCATTAAGGTGAACCTTATGCTTGAATTTCTGGATAAATTTTAATCCATATCCAATATATTCCTGATTATTTGGATACAAAGAGGTGTGCAAATCTCTTCCGTTAGGATGAACGGCAGTTACATTATTATCGTAGCTACCATCCTTTAGAGAGAATCTTCCAGTAACATTGGCTATGAAGTACGTTTTCTGATTCCAAGAAAACCCTAATTCGAAGTTAAAGTCAGCTTCATCGCTGTAATCTTTCAACCTCACTCTATAACCAACATCAAGTAGAGTGTAAAATTTACCCTTGTAAAAGGAGGTTCCAACGCTTAAATAGGGGTGTAAAACAAAGGTGCTGGGACCTGTTCGAAGGGTGGTCAAAGAATCGTATTTGGCCACATTGGCTTCTGCATTAAAACCAGCCGCAAACAACACTTTCTTATTGATGATGGTGTATTTAAAACCGAGCATAACATTATTTAGCCCGAAGAGGCCACCAGAAGGTACGGTATCTAAAAAGCTAACTGTATCTGAACTAGCTATTTTATCGCTTGTAGCAACATACTTAAATGGCAGATTTGCTGTCATTGTAAGTCGGTCGGTAAGACCAAAGTCTATGTATAACTGCGTAGTGAAATCGGTCACATTTCTACGCATGTTAACCACGTCTCCATCTTGATTGAAATACTTGGAATAGCCAACATAGGTGAAGCCTAATTGGGCGTATCCGCCATTCTTCTTTTTAGGCCATGGGCCACCAGCCGTTACCGACTGCGCAAGACACACAAAAAGAAGTAATAGGGTAAAAAATCTTGTCATACTGCTTGTTTACAAGTTGAACAAATGTAGGCAACTGATCTATTGTGTAAGCCGTGCACAAGACATTATTACTTGAAGTTTTGAAACTTACTCATCTTATTCATGTGTGTAAGCTTATTAAAGTAGTTGCCCATATTGACTGCCACAGCAAGTGTATGGGTGTTATACCCTGTTCCTTGCACATGGTAATGAAACATGTATCTGATTGTGAGGCTTCCTTTAAAAAACCAAGTCCTGGCAGCAACAGTAGAAACTAGACCCGAGCCTACGCTCGACCCTGCTATTTGTGCTCCGTATCCAACACCTAATCCCATACCAACATTTGACCGAAAATCTCTTGTTGAATAATGGCCAATGTTGGCTTCTAAAACTGCGGGTATATGTCCGTAAAAAAATGTCTTTTCAATCCAGCTATCCTTTATGTGAACACCTAGCGAAATTGGCATTGATGCAGCCAATGAGAAATCCATGTATTTGTTGACGATGTTTATTTGCGGATTGAAGAAAGCTCCAAATGCTGGCGTTACGTTTTCTTTTACATGCAACAAATGCACAGATGCTCCAATCGAACTTCTCCATCGATCCTTTAAGGTCGATTTTTTTTGAGCGATGCCGATTGATGGCAGTAACAAAACGGCTAATAAAACAACTAGTCGGTTCAAGGTTTTTGGTTTTTGGTCGACTCTTACAACGAAGAGTAACAGGAATTGTTACTTGAATTTGTTTGGACTAAGGGAGGGGCTTACCTCAAAAGCATGACTGAACCAGAATAATCATGACGATTTCCTTGCCAATCGATAATCACAAATTTGTACACATACTGACCAGCTTCTACTTGCTTTCCTTTGTATGAACCATCCCATTTGAAACCTGGTTCGCTCGATTCAAAAACAATCTCGCCCCACCTATCAAAAACCTGCATGCCGTAGGTTATTATGTGTTCGCCAGAGCCGAAGAATTGATCGTTTACACCATCGGCATTTGGTGTAAAAGCATTAGGGATATAGAACGTGAATAGTGGCTCAACAATTACCGAATAGGACACGGTATCTGAACATCCAAAATCGGTTTCTACAGCAAGGGTTATACGGTATGTTCCTACATCGACAAAAGAATGTGAAGGATTCGCTTGATTGGCAGAAAGACCATCTCCAAAAGTCCAGCTCCAACTAGTAACATTTTCAGTACTTAAATCTGTAAATCCGAAAATTGGATCGATAATGCTCGTTACATTATCTGGGTCTACACTGAATAAGGCGTAGGGAACTGGATGAACCGTAATTAAATCTGGAACAGCAAGAGAACTAGTACATCCGTTTCCGCTAGTAACAATTACGCTAACCCCATAGCTTGCAAAGTCGTTAACTCCAAGGTTTTGGACATTATATAAGTAATAAGGGTTTTGATTGGCAGGATAAGCAGATGAGTCTCCCAAATTCCATTGCCAGCCAGTTAGTGAGTAGGGAGCAGGAATTGTGGACTGATCTAAGAACTGCACAGACAATGGATTACATCCCTCTTTTGGATTTGCATCAAACGCAACCTCTGGTAATGGATAAACCTCAATTGAGTTTAGAACAACATCCTGACATCCATGATTAGTTGTAACCTGCAATTCAAAATCATAGAAGCCTGGAGCGAGATAATCGTACGTTCCATCAGCCGTGTTTGAAATAGCTCCATCGCCAAAAGTGTATTGCCACAGCACAATTTGATCATCCGATAATAGCTCAAGTGTCGATTGATCGGTATATGTCATTGTCTCTTCGAAACAATGCTTGAGATTCGTTGAATAAACCGCCACCGGAACTGGATGAACCAAGGCATCTCCAAGGCTAATTTCATCCTTACACCCGGCAAGATTAGTAACGGTTAGTGTTGCACCATAAGCTCCAAACTGAGCGAAATTCATTGCAGGTGAGGCGATGCTTGATGTTTGTCCGTCCGTAAATTCCCAGGCCCAAACCGCAAGTGGATAAGCGCCATTTGGGTTTGTTAAATCGGTAAACTGAACAGCCAGTGGAAAGCAAACACTATCAAACGAAAAGTTTGCAACGGGCGAAGGAAAAATCTCTATTACATCGTCAAAAACATGAACACAACCACTATCTGAAGTGACAGTAATCTGTACAGGGTACATTCCATCTGCCGGATAAATTTGATACGGGGCTATCTGTGTATTTGACGTTTGGCCATTGCCAAAATCCCATTGCCAGTCTACAATGTTTCCTTGTGCAATGGCGGATTGATCAGTAAAGAGAACAGAATCGGTTTCGCAAATATCAGTGAAGCTGAAATTGGCAGTTGGCATTGCATGCGCAGAAACAATGTATGACTCAGAATCTGTACAACCATCTTGCGTTTCGGTACTTAACGTAATGGTATAATCTCCGTATGCAGCATAGGTATAAGCGGTAAGCACGGTGTCGTTTAAGATTGTACCGTTTCCGAGGGTCCAGTCTGAAAGAAGCAACTGACCTGGCGCAGGTATAGTGGTCGTTTCGTTCAGCACAATAGCAGTTCCATCGCATTGGTTTTGCCATGTGAAATTTGCAACTGGATTAGGATAAGCCGTTACTTGAAATGCAGTATCTGCAGCGCAACCCAAATCGCTAATAAGCTGCAATGTGACGCTGTATATGCCGTCTGCTGAATAGGTGTTTGTTGGCGAAAACGTGGTTGAAGTATTACCATCACCCAAATTCCAATTTGTAACATCTATTGTGCCTGACGGAATTGTAGATGTATTGGTAAATACAAATTGCTCTCCAGCGCAGTCATCACTTACGCTCAATACAATTTGCGGTCTAACACTAATCGTTAATTGTTGGGTAATGCTGTCCACACAACCAAATTGATCAGACACTATCAATTGAACAGGGAAGCCGCCTTCTGCCGAAAACGTGTGTTGAACAGTTGAGCCATTCAATACAACTCCATCTGTATTCCAAGTCCAAGAATTAATTGGCCAATCTCCATCGGTAGAATTGTCTATTAAATCTGTTGGATCATTTACACATGTGGCTGGAAAAGTAAAATCTGGTTGAGGCAAATCATAAACATCAACATTGGTTTGAAAGGAGTTGAAACAACCATTTGCAGATGTAGCGATTAATTCTGCCACAAACGTTCCCGTACTAGCGTATTGATGCGATGGATTCTGCACTGCAGCGGTAGTTCCGTCACCAAAATTCCAGCTCCAAGAAGCAACCGTTCCAGAAGAAATTATTGTGGCATCAGAAAAAGAATTAGCATTACCGAAGCACTCGGCTGTTGCGGTAAAATCGACCTGCGGAAGCGGGTCAAC
>CALCGD010000276.1 GCA_937900875.1 uncultured Flavobacteriales bacterium | reverse complement strand
AGCAACAGGATGAAGTGAATATCCGTAAAGCGACCATTTCTGCAGCAAGGGACATTGGAGTTGCATATGGCAATAACCAACCCAAATCTGTAACGTACAATATTCGTGGGTGGTGGTAAACAAGTGTGATCGTTTAGATGCAGAAGCTGAGCAAGGTATCTTCCTCTACAAATAAAATCTAATCTTTACCCAACCCCGCGCAAGTCTTCTGTAGGACAACTTGTGTGCAATTCGTTCGATTGGTTTGTGACGGACCTCCTTCTGAGCTTAGTGAACTTGAAGAATTGCATTGATTTTTTTCAACTGGTCACACAACTTATCATTCCAGTGATGTTTTCCTTCTAAAGGGTCATCACCTGTTTTAAACGCTGGCATCTAAGTCCTTTTGGTTTTCGGGATACCCGAATTGTTATGGGATATTCCTCGATTGCTTTTGGGCATTTCCATATTGACCCCCGACATTCCTTTATTGTTTCTAGACATTCCTGCAGAGTTTCTGGAATATCTAAATACTCATTACTTGTTACTCAAACCTCATCTCTAACTTGCGGCCATGCTCCTCCCAAAAGAAAACACCCTTCGTTCTCTGAGAGATTTGTACCGTGAGGTACTCGATTCTATGTACGATAGGGAGGAGATAGACGCCCTTTGGAAGTATTCGTTAGCAGACAAGCTCGCCATCAATGTAGAGCAGCACAAGTTGGCGCAGCCTATCCTCACAGAAAGCAATCTGAATACGATTATCCCTGTGTTAGAACGTCTTACAACAGGTGAGCCTTACCAATACATCATTGGCGAAGTGGAGTTCTACGGGTGCAAACTCAAGGTAGATAAGCGGGTGCTCATTCCTCGTCCAGAAACAGAAGAGTTGTGCGAGTTGGTCTTAAATGAGAATGATACAACCAAGGCGCTTTCCATTATCGATTTAGGCACAGGGAGTGGTTGTATTCCTATTGCTATAAAACACAAAGCAAGTGCTTGGAAAGTAGACGCGATTGAAGTAGATGAAGGTGCTCTGTCTTTAGCAAATGAAAACGCTAAGAAGAATGACTTAGAAGTTGGCTTTCAACAGTTGGATTTACTATCAGCTATTGGTTTGGATAATACTTATTCAATTATTGTAAGTAATCCACCGTATATAGCTGCAAAAGAAGCAGATAGCATAAAAGAAAATGTATTGGTACACGAGCCACATCTCGCACTGTTTATTGCAGATGAAGACCCGCTTTTGTTCTACCGCAAGATGTTGGATATTGGTCAGAATTCTTTAGAAAGCGGAGGTAAGTTCTACTTCGAGTTTAACGAACAATACGGCAAAGAAATGATTGCCTTGATGGAGCAAAAAGGTTATTCCGATATTCGAATAATAAAAGATTTAAGCGGCAAAGACCGATTTGCAGCATGTACCAAAAGTTGAACGTACCGCGTAAATGACCAAGCAAGAGGCAAAAGATAGAGTTGAGGCGCTCAGCGCAGAGCTAAACGAGCACAATCACAAGTACTATGTGCTCAGCGAGCCTTCTATATCTGATTTCGAATTTGATAAGAAGTTAGAGGAACTGATGGCGTTGGAAACCGAGTTTCCAGAACTGCTAAGTCCTGAGAGTCCGAGTCAGCGTGTTGGCGGAACCATCACCAAAGATTTCCCAACGGTTAAGCACCAATACCCAATGATGTCGTTGGGTAATAGCTACAGCCAAGAAGAAATGCAGGAGTTTATGGACCGCGTTCATAAGGACTTGGAGCGGAACGTAGAATACGTTTGCGAACTCAAATTTGACGGTGTAGCCATTGGAATTCGTTACGCGAATGGGAAAATGACCCAAGCCGTTACGCGGGGAGATGGGGTTCAGGGAGATGAGATTACGGCCAACATAAAGACGATTAGAAGTATGCCGTTGAATTTGAACGCTGGAGATTATCCAGATGCGTTTGAGGTGAGGGGCGAGGTTTACTTCCCGCACGATAAGTTTGAGCGGCTTAATAGAGAACGTGAAGAGATAGGAGAGCCATTGTATGCCAATCCGCGTAACACGGCCTCAGGCACGCTTAAATCGCAGGATAGCGCGGTTGTGGCTAGCCGCGGACTGGACTGTTTCCTCTATGCTGCCATGTCGGACGGAAGAATCACCGGTTCGCATTATGGCGATTTAATGAAGCTGAAAGAGTGGGGATTCAAGGTTTCTGAGCACACAAAGGTGTGTCAAACGGCCGATGAAGTGTTTGCTTATCTCCAACATTGGGATACCGCTAGGCACGAATTGGGATTTGATATTGATGGTGTGGTTATCAAGGTGAATAACCTAGACGACCAGGAGATATTGGGCTTTACGGCCAAGTCGCCAAGGTGGGCAATTGCGTATAAGTTTGCTTCAGA
>CALCGD010000275.1 GCA_937900875.1 uncultured Flavobacteriales bacterium | reverse complement strand
AAAAAGCACCTATTCCACCCAGTATCAATGAAATACCAGTCCACTTTTTAGATTGTTGGCCATCAGCGGTAATGTACAAGTTTCTTCCAACCCATAATCCAACAAGGGCAGCTAAATATACAATAACAGAAGAGCTGGGTTGACTTATTAGTACGTCTCCAATCTCAATGCAAGGCTGCTTATCGCACCATTCGGCCGATGGAACTACCGGAGCATACGGAATACCGTCTAGCAAGCCCATACAGCGCCTTATTGAGGCTGTACAGCCATAGGATGGTATATTTCCTCAGCATTATCGTAAACCTCTTTCTTGTCAAGACTCATCTTCTTGAATTCTTGCGCCACAAACTTGTGCATTTGAGTCGTGTAGTGCTTTGCCCCGGGTTTGTTGCTGGCTCCATAAGGACTAATGCTTTCAATCTCAGGCCCGTCTTTAGTGAACTTCACTAATTGCACCAAACCATCACCAATGTACATGGGTAGCTTACCGTCATCTCGTTTCTGACTGTACACAGCGCGTATCGCATCTGGTCCGCCAGAAATGGCAATGTCTTTTCCTCCTCTAGAGAGTACTTGTACGGTACCAAGCGGAATATCTATCGACCCAAAGTGTTCCACTAAACGAGCTTTAGCGGCTCTCAAATTCTTGAGAAAGAAGGCAAGCCGAATGCTATCGTTATTGGCAATGTCGTGCACTTTAAAGCTGTTATCGTTGTACATCTCGTACATCATGGTGTAGACACAAGCAGCCTCCATATTGGTGCTATCTCCTCTAAAATCCCACTTATTGAACTTGGTGATGATGTCAGAAAGGTCTGGGTAATCAGCAGGATTTAATGTGAAAAGACCCATTATCGGGTAGTTTTTCAAGAACACCATGCTGTCAGGAAACTGCATATCAAACTTTAGCTTCTTCACGCCTTCATAATCAATATGCGATAGTCCTTCTAGTATCTCCTTGCTTCGGTTACCGCGATTGGTTTGCTTGTGGGCATCGTACCCAATACTCACTGGAAAAAGGTCAGGGTCATTCGCATAATCTCGGCAGGTATTGTTGTAAATGCAGTTGTTGGTATTGAATACGTACCCACATGCTGGATTTAGGTTTTGAGCCAGTTCTTCCGTCTTCAAGTACTCCGTCCATAGGGTGGTAGACGTATCTCCAGGCAGTACTTTGCTCCAATCGTAGTTCGGGTCTCGCTTTGGAACTTTTCCATTGGCAATAAAGAAGATGGTGTCGTTCTTATCGGCATAGGTGATGTTTTGCATCACAATCCCTTGAATCTTCAACGTTTGGTAGAACTCGGTAAAATTTGTTGCCTTGTTCATTCTGTACCATTGTTCTCCTGCGTTCATTTCAAAGATGGTAGGCATACGAAAGGCAAAGGTTCCATGCTCCGTAATAAAGGTTGGGCCGTATTTGCTCCACCAATATTTCTTTCCGATGCTGATCTTAAAACCTTTCTTCTTGCCCAGTGCCACACGCAATTTGGCGCGCTTGGTTTCCAGCTTGTGATATTCTCCATCAAACTTGTACCACTTTTTCTTCTTGGGATGCATGTTCATCACATACACATCCTGAAGGTCGAGGTCGCCTGTAGTGTGGGCCCAGCTGAGGTGTTCGTTGGTTCCGTGAAGCACCGAAACACTTCCGTGAAACAAGCCTCCGGTAATGTTCCAGCCTTCTTCGGAATGGAGATGCGCCTCATACCACGACAGGATTCCTTCAATGGGTTGATGCGAATTGATGACATGGTAGGTGTTTCCATGGTCTGTCAGGGCCGAATTGAATGCGTACGCATTGGAACCTATACCATCATCATTGATCTCCTTTTTTGGAAGTTCCTCGGCAAATCGGCCATCCAATATGCCACTGATAACACCATCAACTCCCGCCATGAGGCTTTGCCCCAACATGAATCCGATAACCACTTCCTGAGGGGTAACAGGAAAAGCCTTTTTTACCCAAACTTCTTCGGGATGTGCGGCAGCGTAGGCATTTACTCCTTGACAGGCAGCCTCCAGAATGAGTTTGAAATCGTCAGCTACGCCTGCTTCATAGTGTTGCTCAACAAATTCGTGCAATCCCATGGCCTGAACGGCATAGTCGATTCGCGCACCTTCAACCCCAAGGTGAATGCCGAGGTAGCACTTGGCGGCCATCAACAGGAATTGCAATGTTTCGAAATCGTCTTCGCAGGCTGCCCATTCCAATCCGTATGCTACTTCGGCATCTGTTCTGCCGAAAATGTGCGGCACACCAAACTCATCTCTAACGATGTCGATGTTCTCTGGGTTGATGATCTGTTTCGGGTTGAATTCGAAGGTTCTTACTTGCGCTCGACCTTGGAAGGAAAGAGCGAGTAGGAGACAGGCA
>CALCGD010000274.1 GCA_937900875.1 uncultured Flavobacteriales bacterium | reverse complement strand
AATCTTCAAAGCATGCTTTGAAGGTATTCAAGTGTCACTTAACACTATCCCTTTAACAGTACACTTTTAGCTGACGTCATAACAAACGCGAGGATAGCTTCTTTCTTTCTTTCTTGATTTTTCGGTTCTTTTTCATCAAGGAAAAACGAACATAAGCCTTAATACCAATTAGGCTTATAATGTGGCTTGACCTTGGGAGATTGCCACAAACGCTAAAAAGCGTTCTCGCAATGACGTTAGCTGGCTTGTAGAGGACTATCTATGAAATACTGCCGTATCGTGTACCATAACGCGGAGCGTTTTAAATAAGCCAAGTAAATGTGCATGTAGTCGCTTGCGCAAATGCTCTTTTGCTACATATTTGTTTAAGGTGCGGTGGGTTTTTTGAAAATGAACGAAAAGCCGATGTTGTAGAATTCTCTGAAATTTCGCGTATTCGATGAGATATACAGAACGGTTTGAAATATCGGAAAGAAATAAGGCTTAAGAAGCCAAGGCGCGGCATGGCAGATGCGGCAATTTAACATAATGACTAATTATAGGCCGCTGCTAGTAGAAACCACTGAGGCCAACTAATGACCGGAACGGGCAGCAGATTTAACATAATAGTTCATTATAGTACTCATCTTCAATAGTACAGGATATGACAAGCATTGAATAGAATACTGAGGAAATAGTAAAAAAGGAAAAGGACTATAATTAATATTATGTTAAATAGGATTTTCAAATAGAAAGGGAGTTATCGCTCCCTTTATATTTGTTTTATTTCATTCTAGCAATGATGTCATCATACTTTGCTTTGTATGAATCATCTTTTGCCATCTTTCTGTAATACAGTTGCTTTAGAGAAACCAACAACTGTGGGTCGTCTGGATTTAAGATAAATGCTTGCTCTAGAATTGGCAAAGCATCGTCAAACACTTTATCGGCCGCAACTCTAGCCACTTCAAATTTCTTTAGATCATCTATAAGGTTTGCGGCTTCGTTCTTTTTAACGCCTACGTTAAAGTAAGATGCTCCTAAGCTGTATGTAGCGTCAAATTTTGAAGAATTGATAGCCGCCAAATCTTTATCGTAGGATTTGCTCTCTTTTTTAAGGTTAGCAATTGCATCGTTCGCTTTTTCTATTGAAGTTCTGTAGGCTTGTCTAGATTCTTCTAACAATTTGGCTGCTTCTGGATCTACGCCAGAATCGTCAATTTTTTTGGCTAATTGCTCTACAATTGAACCTAGTGCAAAATGCGCTGAATAATTGGCTGGATCGTCTTTTACCGCTTTTTTCAATGGTTCAACCGCTTTGTCGGTTTCGCCTGTAGCTAGGTAAATGTTTGCTTCGTCAATTACAAACGCCATTTCATCTTCTAAAGACTTTCGTCCTAGATTAATCATCTCCAACTGCTTCTCATAATTCTCTAAATCATGGTACATGTTTGAAAGCTTTGCGAATGATGCTAAGTGCTCATTCTGCTTCAATGCTTTAGCCATTGCTGCTGCTTTCAAATAGTACTTTTCTGCTCTGTCATAGTTCTTAAGCGATGCATTACACCATCCTAAGTAATAGGTACTTGACATTTTAAGCGTATCGTTCATTAAGGTGCTGTAAGGCTCTTCTGCAACGGACAATGCCATCTTGAATTTCGGCATGGCCGTTTCAAAATCTTTTGCCTGTAGTGAACTTACTCCATGATTGAAAAAGTGAACAGATTGTACGTTTAAGATTCTGTTTGCATCTTCTGTATGGTAGTTTTTCTCGTCAAGTTCTTTGCATTTTACAAAGCTTTCGCAAGCCACCAATAATGGATCTGGATGCAATGATTTGTACTTCTCTTCTTTGGTTTCGTAAATAGCCTGATAGATAAGCCCTCTGAAGTACCAAGTTTTGGCTTCATTCATTGTGCTTTCGTGCGTAATACACGGGTCTATTGCTTCTTTTGCTCTATCTAACTCACGGTATTCCAGGTAATTGTTGGCGCTGGTCCGCTTAGATTTCTGTCCGAATACAGCAACACTTACCAGCAGTGCAGCCATGAACATTGTCGTCTTTTTAATCGTCATTACTATTGGTTTTTATTCTTCGTCTTTGTTTGATTCTTCATTGGAATCATCTGATTGGTTTTCATCAGAATTGGTTTGGCTTTCGTCTGTATCGGCATCTTCGGTTGATGCTTCAATTACGTTTCCGTCCTCATCTAACAGTTCAGATTCATCTTCTGATATTTCTACTTTGGCAATTGCTGCAATTGTATCGTTGCCTTTTAGGTTAATGAGCTTCACTCCTTGTGTTGCTCTTCCCATTACTCTAATTGTAGCGGCATCCATTCTAATTGCGATTCCCGATTTATTGATAATCATCAAATCGTTTTCATCAACTACACTCTTAATGGCAATTAACGCTCCAGTTTTTTCGGTGATGTTCATGGTTTTAACACCCTTTCCACCTCTGTTGGTTATTCTGTAATCTTCTACAGAAGATCTCTTTCCGTAACCGTTTTCTGAAACAACCATTACTGTTTCTACTTCCACGTCTTCTACACAGATCATGCCAACCACTTCTACCCCTTCTGGAAGGCTGATGCCTTTTACCCCAGCTGCAGTACGACCCATTGGTCTCACTTTAGCCTCTGGGAAATGGATACATCTACCATGCGTTCCGGCAATAAGAATGTGGCTTTCTCCTGTAGTAAGCTTTGCTTCTAGCAATTGGTCTCCATCCTTAATTGTAATGGCGTTAATACCATTTACACGTGGACGAGAATAAGCTGCAAGAGTCGTTTTCTTGATGATTCCTTTCTTAGAACACATTACAACACAATGGCTGTTTATGTACTCTTCATCTTTCAGGTCTTTTACGTTGATGAATGCTTTGACCTTATCGTCAGACTCAATATTTACAAGATTCTGAATGGCTCTTCCTTTGCTTGTTTTGGTTCCTTCAGGAATTTCGAAGGCTCTCATCCAGAAACAACGCCCTTTTTCGGTGAAGAAAAGCATATAGTTGTGGTTTGTTGCCACAAATAGGTACTCTAAGAAATCTTCATCTCTTGTGGTACTTGCTCTCGACCCTACTCCTCCTCTACTCTGAACTCGGTATTCTGCCAATGGAGTTCGTTTGATGTATCCCATGTGAGAAATGGTAATTACCACTTCTTCATCCGGAATCATGTCTTCAATTCGAAGATCATTGGCGTTGTGCTCAATAATGCTTCTTCTTTCATCACCGTACTTATCTCTGATGACAATAAGTTCATCTTTGATGATGGTCATTCGAAGGACTTCGTCATTCAAAATACTCTTCAAGTATTCGATGGTTTTCATCAACTCTTCGTACTCGGCACGTAGCTTATCTTGCTCCAGTCCGGTAAGTTGACGCAGACGCATTTCAACGATTGCTCTCGATTGAATGTCGCTTAGATTAAAGCGCTCCATCAATTTCTCACGCGCTTCATCTGGACTTGATGATGCTCTGATAAGCTTGATTACTTCGTCAATATTATCTGAAGCAATGATGAGTCCTTCTAGGATATGCGCACGCTTTTCTGCTTGATCTAATTCGTACTTGGTACGTCTTACAACTACATCATGTCGGTGGTCTACGAAATGCACAATCATGTCTTTCAACGTGAGCATTTCTGGTCGGCCTTTTACCAACGCAATGTTGTTTACACTGAATGAAGTTTGAAGTTGTGTGTATTTGAACAGCGTGTTTAGCACCACATTTGGAATTGCATCACGTTTTAATTCATAAACGATTCGCATTCCGTTTCTATCCGATTCATCGCGGATATCGCTAATACCTTCAATCTTTTTGTCAACGACTAAATCAGCCGTTTTCTTAATCATGTCGGCTTTATTAACCTGATACGGAATTTCGGTAACGATAATTTGCTCTCTACCTGTTTTGGTTTCTTCAAATTCGGCCTTAGCGCGCATCATTACACGTCCCCTACCCGTTTCAAAGGCATCTCTTACGCCATCATATCCATAAATTGTTCCTCCAGTTGGGAAGTCAGGAGCGGTAACGTGCTCCATCAATTCGGTAATTGTAATCTCTCTATTATCGATGTAGGCAATCGTTCCATTAATAACCTCTGTAAGGTTGTGTGGAGCCATATTAGTTGCCATACCTACCGCGATACCAGAAGCTCCGTTTACCAAAAGGTTTGGAATTCTGGAAGGAAGAACCGTAGGCTCTTGAAGGGTATCATCAAAGTTGAATTTAAAATCAACCGTATCCTTATCTATATCAGCTAGCAGTTCTTCAGCTATTCTTTTTAATCGTGCTTCGGTATAACGCATGGCGGCTGGGCTATCGCCATCTACCGATCCAAAGTTTCCTTGTCCATCAACCAATGGATAACGAAGCGACCAAGGTTGCGCCATACGAACCATGGTGTCATATACTGACGTATCTCCGTGTGGGTGATACTTTCCAAGTACCTCTCCAACAATTCTTGCAGACTTCTTGTATCCGCTACTAGCCCGAACCCCGAGGTCGAGCATTCCAAAAAGAACTCTTCTATGTACTGGTTTTAATCCATCCCTCACATCAGGAAGTGCACGAGAAACAATAACCGACATCGAATAATCGATGTACGCAGTCTTCATTTCTTCCTCAATGTTTATAGGAATTATCCTTTCTCCTTCAGCCATGACAAAATGTTAGTGTTTTATGGTTTGCACGGTATTTGATATTCCGTACTCAAAATAAGTGATCGAATTTACGGTTTTAGCTAGTGTTGACGCACGATTTAGGGGTTTTAATACCTATATATTACTAACAGATTTCTGTTGATAAAAACGAGGGTTTAAACAGGTCAACACAATGGTCGAGGGTATTTTTGAACATGAGGTAATTGTTTGCTGTTGCATAGTACTAGTGGCAGCATAAACCCGACATTTGTAAAAGAGAACATGGACGCAAAATTTTCACCAAGAGTAAAAGATGTAATCAGCTTCAGCAGAGAAGAAGCGTTGCGTCTAGGGCACGAATACATCGGAACGGAGCATCTTCTATTGGGGATAATTCGAGAAGGGGAAGGAACGGCAATAAAGATTCTGGGCAGTTTGGGTGTTGATACGCAAGAACTCAGAAAGGATATTGAGTCGGCTACTCACACTGGAAAGACTACCAAGAAAAGTAATTTGGGAAATATCCCACTGATAAAGCAAGCTGAAAAGGCACTGAAAATCACGTATTTGGAGGCGAAAGTTTTTAAAAGTCCTACCATTGGTACGGAGCATTTGCTGCTAGCGATTTTAAAAGATGACGACAACGTAGTGACAAGAAGTATGAAGAAGATTGGAATAGATTACGAAATGGTTCGAGAAGAAGTTGAAGGCTTGGTTGGAGAAACGGATGTAAATCCGGAGGCTCGACACAGTCAATCTGCCGATGACGATGATGAGGAAGGAGATTCTTTCGGAGCACCAGGTGGCGGTCAAATGCGAAAAGCGATTGACCCAAAATCGAAAACTCCGGTACTTGACAACTTTGGAAGAGACCTAACCAAAGCAGCAGAAGACGGGAAACTTGACCCAGTAGTAGGTAGAGAAAAAGAGATTGAGCGTGTTTCTCAGATTCTAAGTAGAAGAAAAAAGAACAACCCCATCTTAATTGGTGAGCCAGGAGTTGGTAAATCTGCGATAGCTGAAGGTCTTGCTTTGAGAATTATTCAACGTAAGGTTTCTCGTGTTTTATTCGGGAAAAGAGTTGTGACTTTAGACCTTGCATCTCTTGTTGCTGGCACTAAATATCGTGGTCAGTTTGAGGAAAGAATGAAGGCGGTTATGAATGAGTTGGAGAAATCTCCAGACGTTATTCTCTTTATTGATGAAATCCACACGATTGTTGGCGCTGGTGGCGCCAGTGGTTCTATGGATGCATCAAACATGTTTAAGCCAGCATTGGCTCGTGGAGAGGTACAATGTATTGGTGCCACTACCCTAGACGAATACCGCCAGCACATTGAGAAAGATGGCGCATTAGAAAGACGTTTCCAGAAGGTAATTGTTGACCCTACTACGCCAGAGGAAACACTTGAAATCCTTAACAACATCAAAGGAAAGTACGAGGAACATCATAATGTGAATTATACCGATGAGGCGTTAAAAGCATGCGTAACTCTTACTAATAGGTACATGACAGACCGTTTCTTACCAGACAAGGCTATTGATGCATTGGATGAAGTTGGTTCGCGAGTTCATATTACAAACATTCATGTGCCTGACGTTATTGTAGAACTTGAAAAAAAGGTTGACGATATCAAGGAGGAAAAGAATCGTGTTGTAAGAAGTCAGAAATATGAAGAAGCTGCCAACCTTAGAGATAAGGAGCGTAAACTTCAGGAAGAGCTTGAGCGAGAGAAGAATAAGTGGGAAGAGGAAACGAAAGAAAATCGTGAAACGGTAACTGAGGAGCATGTTGCCGAGGTTGTTTCTATGATGACTGGGATTCCAGTGCATAGAGTTGCTCAAAACGAGGGTAAACGTTTGCAGCAAATGAATGAGAATCTGAAGGGCAAGGTTATTGGCCAAGATGATGCTATTAAGAAAGTTGTTCGTGCCATTCAACGTAATCGTGCAGGTCTTAAAGACCCAAATAAGCCAATTGGAAGTTTCATTTTCCTTGGACCTACCGGAGTTGGAAAGACAGAATTAGCCAAGGTATTGTCACGTTACCTGTTCGATTCGGATGATTCTCTTATCAGAATTGACATGAGTGAATACATGGAGAAATTTGCCATTTCTAGATTAGTTGGCGCCCCTCCGGGATATGTTGGATACGAAGAAGGTGGTCAGCTTACCGAAAAGGTGAGAAGAAAGCCCTACTCTGTTGTGCTTCTTGATGAGATTGAAAAAGCGCATCCAGACGTGTTTAACTTATTGCTACAAGCGCTTGATGATGGAATGATGACAGATTCGTTGGGTCGTAAGATCGACTTCAAAAACACTATTGTGATTATGACTTCGAATATTGGATCAAGACAACTACAAGATTTCGGTCAGGGAGTTGGATTTGCAACAAGCGCTAAATCTTCAAGTACTGATGATCACGCACGTGGAGTTATTGAGAAAGCTTTGAAGAAAGCATTCGCTCCAGAATTCTTGAATAGAATTGATGATGTTGTTCTGTTCAACCAGCTTAAAAAGGAAGATTTGTTCAAGATTATTGATCTTGAGTTGAAAAATGTTTTCAAACGAATTGTTGAAGCTGGTTATCAAGTTGAGTTGTCTAAAACAGCGAAGGAGTTTTTAGCAGAAAAAGGGTATGATCCAGAATTTGGAGCACGGCCTCTAGCAAGAGCTATTCAAAAGTATCTTGAAGATCCTTTGGCAGAAGCTATAATCGGTGCCACCATTAAGGAAGGAGATGTTCTTGAAGTGAAGCATCCTAAAGGCGCTGAAGAACTGACAATTACGGTTAAAGCGAAGAAGGCTGAGAAAAAGAAATAACTCGGACTTAATCCAAATAAAAAAGGGGCTTAATAGCCCCTTTTTTATGTCCTAAACATTCGAATTAGTCTACTGCACCCATGCTGCTGTATCCACCATCGTGAAACAGATTTTGCATGGTCACCTTCTTGGTTAGATCAGAGAACATAGCAACACAATAGTTTGCGCATTCTTCAGCACTTGCATTCCCCAATGGAGATAGTTTGTCTGCATTACTGATAAAATCATCAAATCCATCTACTCCAGACCCGGCAGTCGTAACTGTAGGACTTTGAGAAATCGTGTTTACACGTACATTCTTCTTAATTCCATAATGGTGGCCAAAACTCCTTGCAATGCTTTCGAGCATGGATTTAGCCTCAGCCATATCTCCATACCCAGAATACGTACGCTGCGCTGCAATATATGTAAGTGCAACAACGGATGCGTATTCATTCAATGCATCCATTTGATAACAGGTTTGAAGCAACCTATGTAATGACATTGCAGAAATATCGAGCGTTTTATGGTAGAAATCATAGTTCAAATCGGTGTAAGCTCTCCCCTTTCTCACGTTTGGCGACATTCCCACAGAATGAAGCACAAAGTCCAATCCGCCAAACTTGGCTTTTGCAGTAGAGACTAGGTTTTCAAGATCTTCATTGAGTGTAACATCGGCAGGAATAATTTCCGCACCAATCTTCTCCCCTAGTTCGTTAATCTTTCCCATTCTCAACGCAACGGGTGCATTGGTAAGAATGATTTCTGCACCTTGAGCGTGACATTGTTCCGCCACTTTCCAGGCAATAGACCTTTCGTCCAATGCGCCAAAAATGATTCCTTTTTTACCTTTTAGTAAGTCGTTTCCCATTCTAATTAGTTTGTTCTACCATGTTTTTAGCATGTGCTAAAGCAGCTTCTGTAGGCCGAGCATTGCTCAACATCTTGGCAATTTCTACAATTCTATCAGGTTTATCTAAAACCTTGATGCCCGTTACTGTTTTACCGTCTTTTTCCTCCTTAAAAACATGAATATGTTGATTTGCTTTTGAAGCAATTTGCGGCAAATGTGTAATGCAAAGCACCTGCATGTTTGCACTTAAGCTTTTAATCTTTGTGCCCATTTTATCAGCTACTTCTCCAGAAACACCGGTGTCAACTTCATCAAAGATGATAGCTGGCAACTGAATATTTTTGGCCATTTCAGCTTTTGTTGTAAGCATTAGGCGAGAAAGCTCACCGCCACTAGCCACAGCGCTGATATCTTGCAGTGATTGGCCTTTATTTGAGGTGAATAGGATGTTGATTTTATCCTGGCCAGATGACATTCGTTCTTCTGAAACAACCTGAATTTCCAACTGAGCATCGGGCATACCGAGTTGTTGTAATTCTATCGAAAGCTGAGGCGCAAGTTTTTTTGCAATAGATGCTCTCTGGTTGGTTAGTTCGTTGGCGATTGATTGAAGAACAACATCGGTTTCTTCAAGTTTGGCATTAAGCAATGTTAAACGCTCATCCGAATTACTAATCGAGTCCAGTTGAGTGCTCAATTGAGAATGAAGCTCGATTAACTCTGATTCGGTTTGCTTTCTATGTTTAGTAAGTAGCCTCAGCACTTCATCTACTCGCTCTTCCAAACGTTGCTGTTCCGCAGGGTCACGCTCTGCAAAACCAGCTTTTTGCTCCATTTCGCTAGCTACATCTTCAAGGTCAATTAGACTCTGACGAATTCTATCTGCCCAATCTTGCGCTTGTGGATACATTCGAGCTAACCGACTTAACTCTGATTCAGCTCTTTTTAAATTATCGACAATTGCCTCATCCGAAGTTAAAATGAGCGCGGATAAGGAGTTTAAGGTGCCGGCAATTTGCTCAGCATTTTCAAGCAAACTCAGCTTGTTTTGATTCTCTTTTAATTCGCCTTCAACCAAGTTTAACTGGTCTAATTCGTCTAATTGAAATCGAATATAATCTTCATCGGCAGCTGCCTTTTGTAACGCCTGTTTGGCTTGACCCACTTCCTTCTTCAGCGTAAGCCAATCTGCATATGCCACTTTGTATTTAGCCGATAATTGACCTCCATCAGAACAAGAGTCAAGAAAATGAGTTCGGAAATCGGCCGACTTAAGTGTCAATACTTCATGTTGAGAATGAATGTCGATAAGTTTTGAAGCAAGTGCCTTTAGTTGATTGAGGTTTACGGGAGTGTCGTTGACAAATGCCCTCGATTTACCGTTTGAATTTATTTCTCGTCTTAAAATTGTGGGATTTTCAAAGTCTAAGTCGTGTTCAGTAAAAAACTCCTTTAACTCATACTTATCAATAAGAAAAGATGCTTCAATTACGCACTTTTCGCTTTCGTTATGTAAAGATGTTGTATCAGCACGTTTGCCTAGTACCAAAGAAAGAGCTCCGACTAAGATTGATTTACCTGCACCTGTTTCGCCAGTAATGATTGTAAGCCCGCGTTCAAGACTAATATCAAGTTCGCTAATGATGGCATAATTGCGAATATGCAAGCGAGAGAGCATAGCCTCTATCCTTTTATTATTGCTTGATACTTATTGGCGTTTGCCGGATCCATTTGCATCAATTCGTTAGCAGCCTTTGTTTTTACATCAGGAAATGCCTCCTTAAAGATGTTAATCATCTCATCCACTTTAGCCGTGAAAAATACGGTCATCAAGTAAGAGTTGGGTTGATCCATTCGTATCGTTTTCAGTGGTTTAAGACATTCTGTAATGGCTTGTCTTCCTGTGTTTACATCAGATTGCATAATATCCAATCCTTCCCTGTGATACTTATACATTACACCTCTAAAATCTTCATATCTGGCATTCAGCATATTCTCAATTAACCAATATCGGTTCTTAGAACCTTCAAATGCTTTCCAACCTCGTTCAGATTCATTTTGAGCATTATTTACAATCTGAAGTGCTTGTTGAAAGTGCGGTTCGCCCCCTTTCAAAGAGAAGCTATCGTAGTCCGTTCCAATTATCATATATGCATAGAAAGCCAACACAGAGGTAAGATTATTGACATGTTGATTTGCTTGGAATTGAAGTGGTTGATTTTCAAGATAATTAAAGGTGAAATCTTGGTCATTCACATTCAACATTACCGTGTTGTATGACGTCATATAGGTGGGTCTACTTGACTGAATTTGCATAGTAGCCTTATACTTATCGTTCGATAATCTTTCAGTAACGGTAATTAAGATGCTACACTCAATTCTTTCTTCAATAGCATAAAGATCGTTTGTCCACCTGGTAGAATTCATAAACTCTCGAATATCCTTTTGAAGAGATTCAAAAATTCGTTTCTCGGTGTTCTGAACTTGGGGGCTCATAACCGATACGGTACAATTCAATTCTTGAGCGAATGAACTAACCGAAATAATTAGAAAAATAAAAGTGAAAATCCGTGTCATTAGTAGTCTGTAATTAAGCGCAAAATATCCTTTGCAACTTCTGCTTTTGACTTCAATTCAAAAGTAGTGATATTATTGTGTCGGTCTAAAATTGAGACCTTGTTTGTCTCATGTCCAAAACCGGCACCAGCATCTTGTAATGAGTTCAAAACAATCAAGTCGCAATTTTTTTTCTTGAGCTTTGAATGCGCATTTTCCAATTCATTATCCGTCTCTAGGGCGAAACCTACCAATAATTGATTTTTGGTTTTCAGCTTCCCAAGGCTATCCAAAATGTCTGGCGTTGGCTCCAGCTCAATGGATAAACCAGAGTCTTTCTTCTTAATCTTACTCTCAGCAACATTTTTCGGACGATAATCTGCAACAGCGGCAGAAAGTATCATTACATCCATTTTCGCTTGCTCAAGCATAACTGCATCAAACATGTTTTGTGCGGAAATTACATCAACTCGCTTAATGCTTTCGGTAGATGGAACTGAGGATGGACCGCAAATGAGAGTAACCTTAGCTCCAAGTTTTATTGCTTCTTCCGCTAATGCGATTCCCATTTTACCAGAAGAATGATTTCCAATAAAGCGAACAGGGTCAATCGCCTCATAGGTTGGCCCAGCTGTAATCAGCATGTTTTTGCCTTTCAGTTCAGGCATTCAAAACGACACTAAGTTTTTCAAAAATCTCTTCAGGTTCAGGCATGCGCCCTTTACCAATCAATCCACTAGCTAATTCTCCTTCTGTTGGTTCGATAACTTGATTGCCGAATTCCTGAAGTTTAGCAATGTTGGATTTTACCGCAGGATGAACAAGCATATCTAAATCCATGGCAGGTGCAACAATAACAGGACAACGAGTTGAAAAATAAGTTGCTAGCAACACATTGTCGCAAATGCCATTTGCCATTTTGCCAATAGTATTGGCGGTTGCTGGTGCAATTACAAATACATCAGCCCACAGGGCCAAATCTACATGACTGTTCCATGTCCCGTTATCATCTGAAAAGGATGAGATTACTGGGTTGTTGGATACAGTGGAAAGAGTAAGTGGGGTAACAAAATCGAATGCTGAGTCGGTAGTAACTACCCTAACTGTTGCGCCTGCTTTGGTAAGCAAACGAATTAATAAGGGCGTTTTGTATGCGGCTATTCCGCCTGTCACCCCAACTAATATTTTCTTTCCGTTCATATTCTAATATACATGAAAACCCGACATAGGCCGGGTTTCAAAGTTCATATACAAGAAAAATTATGCTTCTTCTGTAGAATCTGCAGCTTCAGCAGCCTGAGCTTCTTTAGCTGGATTACGGAAGTAGATTTTGTCATTTAAGTACTCTTCTACAGCCATAGAAACTGGCTTTGGAAGAGCTTCGTAAAACTTAGAAATCTCAATTTGCTCACGGTTTTCAAATATCTCTTCAAGATTGTCTGAAGATGTTGCAAACTCGGCCAATTTTGAACTTAGCTCCTCTTTAATGTCTGCACCAATTTGGTTAGCTCGTTTTGCTATGATAGCAATCGTTTCAAACGTATTATCAGTACCAGCTTCAAAATCACGCATGTCGCGAGTGATTGTATTTCTTGATGCTTTTGTGTTTTTATACTCCATTTTACAGGGTTTTTAACTTTTCAAGTTCTCTATTAGAATCATCCTTTATACTCTCAGCATTTTTAAGATCTGCAGATCGCGGAAATTTCGACATAAACGCATCGCATTCTCTTAAAGTGGCTTCGAACCGCTCTACCTTTTTTTCTGCCACACTATTATCAGCAAGTAAGAAGCTTGATCTTAAGATCATGAAGCTTAGTTCTTCTCTAAACCTAGTGTCAGGAAAATCGGCCAGCGTATTTCGGAGCGCAAAGATAGCAGCTTTATGTTCTCCAAGTCTATAGTATAACTTGGCGCCATTGTATGCCTTAGTCTCTAGTTTATATCGCAACCTGTCCATTAAGTCATTGCACTCATCAACCTTTGGACTTTCAGGATACTTATTGATAAATAGTTGTAATTCATCAATTGCCTTGTATGTACTAGCTTGATCTAGACTTGGTTCTGCAGAATCTAAGAAATAGCACTTCGCATTCATGAATTGTGCGTCCTGTGCCCTTGTGCTTCTTGGAAATGTTCTTACAAAATTATCGAAGTGATAACCTGCCAACATGTAATCTCCTAATTGATAGTTGCAATAAGCATAATAGTAGTATACGTCTTCAGCTTTGCTCGTACCTCTAAAAACTGTAATAAGCTCTTCAAACAACGGAAAAGCCTTTTGATACTTTCCGTTTTCGTAATAAAGAGTTGCCATTTCAAACTTCTTTTCGAAGTCGTTGCTTTTTAGAACGCGCTGATATTTGCTGCATCCTGCAAAGACGAGTAAAATGGAAAGATATAAGAGGGCTGAAGACGCCTTTTTTAACATGGCGGCAAAGATAGTTTTTTCGTTCACGTGGCGTGAACGGATGTTTAAGCAAAATATTGGATGGTTAAAAATGTTGTTAAACCAACCTAGTATTCTGATTCACTCTCTTATCCACTCTTCTAAAAAAAATACCTTTGCGGCAATAATTACTACAATAGCAAATGGACATATTTGAACGTATAAAGCACAATAGAGGCCCTCTTGGAGAGCATGCCAAAGAAGCTCATGGATATTTCACTTTCCCAAAATTAGAAGGGGAAATTAGTAACCGAATGATGTTTAATGGCAAAGAGCGGCTTGTTTGGAGTTTGAATAATTACTTAGGCCTTGGGAATCATCCGGAAGTGAGAAAGGCCGATGCAGATGCCGCTAGAGATTGGGGAATGGCATACCCGATGGGCGCTAGAATGATGAGCGGCCAGACCAAATATCATGAGCAACTAGAAGAAGAATTGGCAGCATTTGAAAACAAGGAAGCTGCATATCTTCTCAATTTTGGTTACCAAGGAATGGTTTCTGCCATAGATGCTTTGGTTACGAGAAAGGATGTGATTGTATATGATGCCGAATCGCATGCATGTATTTTGGATGGCGTTCGTCTTCATATGGGAAAACGTTTTGTATTCCCACATAACAACATTGCCAATCTTGAAAAGCAATTGCAGCGTGCAAAGCGTCTAACAGACGAATCTGGTGGAGGAATCTTAGTTATTTCCGAAGGTGTTTTCGGAATGAGTGGTGACCAAGGAAAACTTAAAGAGATAATTGCACTTAAAGCGAAGTACGACTTCCGATTGTTTGTTGACGATGCTCATGGCTTTGGTGTTCTAGGAAAAACAGGTGCTGGTACTGGCGAAGAGCAAGGTGTTCAGGATGGAATTGATGTCTATTTCGGAACATTTGCAAAAAGCATGGCTAGCATTGGCGCTTTTGTAGCCAGTACACAAGATGTGATTACATTCCTTCAATACAATATGCGTTCGCAGATTTTCGCTAAAAGCTTGCCAATGCCGTTGGTAATTGGTGCGCTTAAGCGATTAGAATTGCTGCGCGAAGACCCAAGTCATAAAGAGAAGCTTTGGACAATTGTAAACGCATTGCAATCCGGATTAAAGAATGCGGGATTTGAAATTGGCAACACCCAATCTTGCGTAACACCCGTTTATTTGAATGGTACTATTCCTGAAGCAACAGCACTAATCGTTGACTTGAGAGAGAATCATGACATTTTCTGCTCAATGGTAGTTTACCCAGTGGTACCAAAAGGAATTATCCTGTTAAGGTTAATTCCAACAGCAGACCACACCCTAGAAGACGTGGATTACACGATTGAAGTGTTCTCCAAGATTAGAGAAAACCTTAAAGCAGGTAAATACATTACAGACAAGATTATTACCACCATATAACTAGGTATTATGAGAATTTTAATTCCAACTGATTTTTCATTGCTGTCAAGAAAAGCAGCAGAATATGCTGTTTCACTATCTGCGAATTTAGATGCGGAATTTGTGCTTTTGCATTGCGACAATGTACCGCGTCCCTCCTATTCTTTTGTCAATAAATTGGATGAAATCCTTCGGCAAGAAGCAATTAAGACTGGGAATGAACTAGCTGATTCTATCAGACAGTCGACTGGAATTAACGCGAAGATTACGTGTGATTTCACCTTTGGTGACCCAATTGAAGTGCTTGATCCTTATTGCATCAAGCATGATATTGATTTGATTGTAATGGGAACGAAGGGTGAAACTGTAATTAAGAACAAGATTTTTGGCTCTGTAGCTTCTGGTGTACTCGAACACGTTTCTTGCCCAACCATTTTCGTTCCAGCTGCTGCTGAAGGAAACAAGCCTGAAAATATTGCTTTTGCCACAGATTTAACCAATCTTGATGAGGAAATTGAGGAGCTAATTGCTTTTGCGCAATTCTTTAATGCAACCATACATGTGGTACATGTTTATCCTGACATGATAGATCCAAGCACATTTGACGAAGAAAGCACCAAGTTGGAATTGATTGCTAACACCAACTATCCAAACATCACTTTTAATGCAGTAATGGACTCGGACATCATTGCTGGATTGGATCAGTTTATAGCATCAGACAATCCGGATATGATTGCCATGTTTACCTATAAAACTGGGATTCTTGAATACCTGTTCAATACAAGTTATACCGAGGAAATGGCTATGCATAGCCAAACCCCTTTGCTTATTATGCGAAAGAAGTAAACCTGTATTGTACACAAATACATAAGAGCGAAACCAGCTGGTTTCGCCCTTTTTTGTCTCTCTCAAATTTCCTTGGCGCGATTAACAAATAAGCCCATTACTTTGGTGCCTAGTTATATTCTAGACTGATGCAAAAACTTTCATTCCCCGCAGCACATACGGTGCTTTTAATCATTGCAGCGCTTACGGCTGCCTTAACCTGGATTGTTCCTTCTGGGCAGTTTGATAGGTTAGCTTATGATAAAGAGCAAAACGTATTTATTCAATCGGGGCTTGAAGATGACAAAACCTTTCCTGCTACTCAGGTTAGTTTAAATCAGCTAGGAGTCAATATTCCGTTAGAAAAATTCACTGAAGGAGATATCTGGAAACCCGTTGGAATTCCCAATACCTATCACAAATTGGAACCCAATCCGCAGGGATTAACGGCTCTGATCCAATCTCCACTTAAAGGAATGATGGAAGCAATAGATGTTATTCTATTCGTTCTCATTATTGGTGGTTTTATTGGCGTTGTAAACTTCAGTGGAGCGTTCGATGCTGGAATGAATTGGCTTGCTAATGCACTGAAAGGAAGAGAAACTGTCCTCATAATTCTTATCACATCTCTTATTGCTCTTGGTGGCACCACATTCGGTCTTGCCGAAGAAACCATTGCCTTCTACCCTATTCTGGTGCCCATATTCCTATTGGCTGGATACGATGCGATGGTTGCGCTTGCAGCTATATACGTTGGTTCCAGTATTGGTTCAATGGTATCTACTGTCAATCCTTTTTCTGTAATCATTGCCTCAGATTCGGCTGGTATTAATTGGACCACCGGTTTATACGGTAGAATAGCCTTTCTAATTATCGGAACTTCTGTTTGTTTATGGTATATAATTAGGTATGCTAATAAGGTTAAAAAGGACC
>CALCGD010000273.1 GCA_937900875.1 uncultured Flavobacteriales bacterium | reverse complement strand
AAGTATGCAAATTTACAAATTAAATGCGCTGTATGCAAGGACTGGCGCGGGATTGGGGAAATCTCCACTCCTCTTATACGGTTTTTTTATGACATTATCAAGGCCTCGTTTTTAGCTTTGCACCAACATCTTTTGGTTTCATGAAAATTATTTCCACCGCTTCTGAAATGACCAACTACTCTGATGCTATCAAAGGAGAAGGAGGTGAACTAGGTTTTATCCCGACTATGGGAGCTTTGCATGAAGGCCACCTGTCATTAGTAGCACAAGCAAAACGAGAAAACACCCAAGTTGTTGTCTCGATTTTTGTAAATCCAACCCAATTCAATAACTCTGCTGATCTAGAAAAGTACCCGCGTACATTTGAAAAAGACGCTGAAATGCTGAGGTTAAAAAACGTTGACGTTATGTTTTACCCTTCGATAAGCGAGGTTTATCCAAATCATAACAATCTAGAATACGAAATGGATGGATTGGACAAAAACATGGAAGGACCGAACAGACCAGGTCATTTCAACGGAGTAGTTCAGGTGGTCACTCGTTTGTTTGACCTGGTAAAACCCAACCACGCGTACTTTGGAGAAAAGGACTTCCAGCAGCTTGCAATCATTCGGCACATGAGTTCGAAATTGAAGAATGGGGTAAAAATTATTGGTTGTGAGACTATAAGAAGTGAAACGGGGCTGGCCCTTAGTTCCAGAAACACGCTTCTTACAGAGAGCGGTTTACAAATTGCTTCAAAAATTTACTCAAGCTTAATGTTTGCTCAACGGCAATTTGCCAATGGTGGATTAGCATCTCAGGTTCTTGTTCAAACAACCGCAATTCTTAACAATATTGAAGGTTTGGAACTTGAGTATTTAGAGTTCGTTAATCCATCAAGTCTTCAAAAATATAGCGACACAGAAAGTGAAATTCAAGCTTGCGTGGCTGCTCACATAGAAGGAGTACGGTTGATAGATAATATGAGAGTGAAATGATTAATTTTGCGCGCCCATGCAAATTCAGGTTTTAAAAAGTAAAATACACCGTGTTACGGTGACGGAGGCCGACTTAAATTACATCGGTAGCATTACGATTGATCCAAACTTAATGGAGGCCGCCAATATGATTGAAGGCGAGAAAGTTCAAATCGTGAATCTAAATAACGGAGAACGGCTTGAGACTTACATCATTACTGGGGAACGTGGCTCTGGCGGAATTTGTTTAAACGGGCCTGCCGCCAGAAAAGTCGCGGTAGGTGATATTGTTATCATAATTTCGTACGCAATCTTAGATTTTGAAGAAGCGAAAACCTTCAAGCCTACACTTCTTTTTCCAAATACTGCCACAAATTTTATCTAGTAATTGAAAAAGTTACTTGGGAATATCTTTAAGATTGGCATTCCGCTAGGTTTCGGTATCTACATAATCTGGTACCAATACAATAAGCTAGAGCCAGAGCAGCTAGAAACAATCAAGCAATCGTTTCGAGACGCAAACTATTTTTGGGTTCTATTAAGCATGCTATTTGGCACATTAAGTCATCTTAGCCGTGCTTATCGTTGGAGGTACACGCTAAATCCTCTTGGCATCAAAATTAAATTCAGCAATAGTTTTTTCTCCGTCATGATTGCCTACGTAGCAAACATTGCATTTCCTCGATTAGGTGAAGTTTCTAGATGTGCAGTAATTGCAAAATACGAGCAGCAACCATTTGAAAAATTGTTTGGAACTGTAGTGGCTGAACGCATTGCAGACTTGCTCATACTTATGTCGATTATAGTAATCGTTTTATTACTCCAGATGGACGTTTTGCGGGAAACCCTTGAGGAGATGCTCGCAAAAGGAGGTGATCCGAAGACATTGCTGATGAAACTGATTGTAGTTGGCCTAATTGGTCTGGCGATGTCGATAGGTGGCTTTTTATTTTTACGAAAGGCCAAACATCCGCTAATTTTAAAAGTGAAGGCACTCGTTTCTGGATTAATCGATGGTGTAATGTCCATCATAAAAATGGAGCAGAAATGGGCTTTTATTGGGCATACCATATTTATCTGGATTATGTACCTGCTCATGTTTTACGTAGTGTTCTTCGCATTGCCTGAAACTTCAAACGTGCCTTTGGCGG
>CALCGD010000272.1 GCA_937900875.1 uncultured Flavobacteriales bacterium | reverse complement strand
CTAACAGTGAAATTCAAATTCCCTCGAAAAATAAAGTGGTAGACTTTGAAAAGCTTGGATTCATCTCAAACTTGAAAGAAGAGTATGGGATTTTCTATGTATCTCAATTACATCCAAATGACCCAGATGAACTTCTCCGGCTAACCTATCAAATTGAATTCGAGCAGATTCTGAAAGTTGACGAATTGACCGACATACTTGGAAAACTTTCTTTCATAGAATATGCCGAAAAAAAAGAACTACACGTATCCTTTTTAACACCTAATGATCTCGGAGCCAATAGTACAACCGGTTCCGGTATGTGGCATTTGTATAAAATGAAAGCTCAAGAAGCATGGGATCTTTCAACTGGAAGCAGTACTGTGAAGGTCGCAATTACTGATGATGCCATTCGAACAACACATGTTGATCTTACAAATAAGATCGTTGCAAGTTATGATGCACCAACCGGAGGAACGAACGCTAATCCTTGTGGAACAAATGACGGAAATCACGGTACTCACGTCTCAGGAACTGTAGGTGCGCAAACTAATAATTCCACAGGAGTTTCCTCCATTGGATATAACATTAGTATAATGGCAGTAAAAATTGGTAACTGTACTGGTTCATTGACACATGGCTATGAAGGCATTAATTGGGCGGCAAACAATGACGCAGATGTTATTAATATGTCATGGGGCGGTGGAGGTTTTTCCAATTACGGTCAAAACGTTTGTAATGCAGCCGTTAATGCGGGTTCAATACTTGTAGCTGCTGCAGGTAACGATGGAACAAATCAACAATTTTATCCTGCCGCATATACTTCTGTTGTTGCTGTAGCCTCAACAACTACAAACGACGCAAAATCGAGTTTCTCTCAGTATGGATCTTGGGTTGATATTGCAGCTCCTGGCTCGGCAATATACTCAACTTACGCAACTAGCAATACCGCTTATTCGCGTCTTCAGGGTACCTCCATGGCTTCCCCGAATGTTTCAGGACTTCTGGGCCTAATGAAGTCTTATGCACCCAATGTAAGTAACCAGGATTTGGTTAGCTGCTTGTATTCTAGCGCAGCTAATATTAACAACGTAAATGCCAATTATATTGGGCAGTTAGGTGCAGGAAGAATCGATGCGCATGAGGCTCTCCTCTGCCTTCAACAGTATAATGTTTCTTTAGATGCAGGTATTACAGCAATTTCATCTCCTTCACTCACAATCTGCGGTGGAAGTTTCTCGCCTACTGTAACATTGAAAAACTTCGGTCAGAATACGCTAACTTCAGTGGTGATCAATTACCAATGGAACGGGACTCCTTTGACATTCAATTGGTCGGGAAATCTCGCAACCGGTCAAATAACTCAAGTTAATCTTCCGGATCAATTCGGCCCTGCGGGTTCTTATACATTCCTAGCTAATACTAGCAACCCAAATGGTGCTTTAGATCAGAACAACAGCAATAACCAATCTTCTTCATCATTCTCGTTAGAACCTAATGGTCAGACGGTAAATCTCAGCATTATCACTGATTGTTATGGTGACGAGGTAACTTGGAATATTCTAAATGATGCCAATGTGCTTGTTGCAAGTGGTGGACCTTTCACAAATTCTGTTTCTGGAAACACAAATAACTATTCAATTTGCTTGCCTGTTGGATGTTATGTCTTCAATATCAATGATTCATATGGAGATGGTATGGCTGGTGAACAATATTCAAACTGCTCTATCAATGGCAATTACTATATGTCCGGCCCAGCAGGTAACCTATTTCAAATGACTGCCTTAAATGCAAACTTTGGTTCCTCAACAAGTCATAATTTTTGTGTTAGCAATCAGAACATTCAAAATGATGCAGGAATTCTTGCTGTTATCAGTCCGCAGGGTACTGTGTGCTCCTCATCGGTTTCGCCTGTCGTACAATTGAAAAACTATGGATCTAGTCCGCTTACTTCAGCTTTAATAACATATAACGTTGGTGGTTCGTCTCAAACATTTAACTGGAATGGAAATTTAACTGGTGGTAATCTTATTACAGTTACTCTTCCTTCTATTTCTCTAACTAATGGTATCTCTGTTTTAAATGCTTCATCCTCTCTACCAAATGGTGTTAACGATCAAAACCCGCAGAATGATCAAACTACTGGTAGCTTTATTGTTCGTTCAAACTCTTTAACTCTTCCATTTGTCGAAACATTTGAAAATAATCCATTCACTTCAGGAGCTTGGGTTCTTGAAAATCCCGATAATGATTATACTTGGGAAATTTCAACAATTGCTGGAACTGTTCCCGGTAATAATGCTGCTAAAATGAATTTTTTTCAATATGTGCAGTCTTCGAGACGTGATGGCATGATCTCACCGCGTTTGGATTTTACAGGTTATTCTTCTATTAACATGACACTTGAACATGCTTATCGTCGTTTTGATCAAAGTACAACTGATTCCCTTGTAATCTATGTTTCTACGAATTGTGGGCAGACATATCAGCGTATTTTTGCAAGAGGAGAAAATGGAACAGGAACACTTGCAACTGCAACAACCTCAAATCAAGCGTTTACACCCGCGACTTCAAATGAGTGGTGTATGGGAACTATTGGTTCAGATTGCTATTCAGTTAGTTTGAATGCTTTTATAGGTCAGGAGGTCTTAATTAAGATTGAAGGTTACAACAGTGGAACGCTCGGGAATAATTTGTTTATAGATAACATCAATATTCAGGGTCTCCCAATCCAAGGATTGCCTACAGCTTCTTTCAATTCAAGTGCCCCTTCAATTTGCGCAGGACAAACAGTTGCCTTTTCGGATCAGTCTGCATCCAATATTACGTCACTTAATTGGAGTTTTCCAGGAGGAACACCCTCGTCATCTAATCAAGCTAATCCTACTGTAACGTATCCTAATGCTGGATCGTATTCCGTCACACTGGAAGTCACAAATGCAAATGGTACAAATAGTACTACTAATTCGAATTATGTAGTCGTTAATCCTTTATCTTCAGAAGTAACTGCTGTAACAGAGTGCGTTTCTTATACTTGGAACGGCAATACTTATACAAGTTCAGGGACATATACTTTTTCTGGAATAAATACAAATGGTTGTGATAGTACCGCAACCTTAAATTTAACTATAACTCCTTTAACAAATAATGGAAGTGTAACTACCTCAATCTGTGCTGGAGCTTCTTATACTTGGCCTGCTAATGGACAAACGTATACAACAGCTCAATCTGGAGTAACTGTAGTTATAGGTTGTAATACTGCAACTTTGAATTTGACAATAACTCCTTTAACAACTAATGGAAGTGTAACTACCTCAATTTGTTCTGGAGATTCTTATGTATGGCCTGCAAACGGACAAACATATACCACTGCTCAAACAGGTCTTACTTTT
>CALCGD010000271.1 GCA_937900875.1 uncultured Flavobacteriales bacterium | reverse complement strand
GGGGCTGGTTTACATGTTGAAAGCTCTGGCGACCCAACCCTCATCTTAAGAAATACAATTAATGCAGGGGGAGCAGCAATTGACTTCAGCGACAATACAGCTGGTTATGCACAAACAGGAAGCTTTATCTACAGACATGCGGATTCTCAATCTTTTGGATACGGTAATTCCTTTCACCTATCAGGAACTGAGGCGAGCCTCATTTTTAGAGTTGAGGGTGACGGATCTTATTCAGGCGATGTTGGTATAGGAACAACAGCCCCAGCCCAAAAACTTCATGTTGTAGGAAACGGAAGGTTTACGAGCATGGCAGGTACTGGAATTAGAAGTCTTTCTGTAGAGGCTGATGGAGATTTAACCACAGCGCAGCCAACAACTGGTGCATCTGGGTTTTGGACGCGATCTGGTTCTGTATTGTTTCCAACCAATACGGACGATGTTGATTTGAACAACCAAGATTTGGTTGACTTTAGTGATTTGGTTAGTAGAAATGATGTTGCTCAACCTCGCTTGGTTCTTGAATCTTCAAGTAGTGGGGACAACTGGACATCTCAAGGTGCTATGGTAGCAATTGGCGAGAGCGCAAGTAGTACTGGTGCTGCTGCCATGTACATGACCTACAGAGGAGATGGCTACGGATTTATTGGTTCAGGTGCAGTGGTAAACGCAGAACCTGGAGCGTCTTACTTACGTTTTGATTATAACGCTGATAATATTTACACCCCAGACAATCTGAGCATTGGCACAACTTCAACTGAAGGCCAGCTTAATGTGGTAGGGCGAGTAGAGTTTTTGTCTTCCACGGATGCAAGTGGAACTCCTGGCTCAGGCGTTTTAGAAATTGGAAACGCCCTGAGAATTGATGATAATGAAATCATAACCAATGCGAACGCACCCCTTTACATTAACACCGACAATAATGGTGATGTGCAAATGGATGGAGGTACTTTTTTCGTAGATGCCAGCGCGAATAGTGTTGGTTTGGGTACAACTGCCCCTTCAACTACATTAGATGTTAACGGAACTGTTAGAATTAGAGGAGGTGCACCAAATCCAGGAGATATGTTAATGGCTACTTCTACTAATGGTACTGCCACATGGTCGGTCTCAGGTTATGGCTTGGTGCCAATCGGGTCTATCATTGCTTGGCATGGAAATATGCCAGGTGTACCAGGCCTGCCAGCAGGTTGGGTTCAGTGTAACGGTGGAACAGTGAGTGATGCCGCAAGCCCAATGAATGGAGCGATTATTCCGAATCTTAATAGTGCTACAACGTCTCAGTCCGGAGATGCTTCGCGAGGTCGGTTTTTGAGAGGCTCTACAACAAGTGGCCTGTATGAAGGCGATAATTCTAACAATCTTGAATGGATTAATCACGATGATAGCGGCAATGGCGATAGTAATGACTACCTACCTGACAATGGAGGTACCGTAACTATTCGTAACTACAGTACCAGTGGAGACCGCTACCAAGCTGAACTTGACGGTACAGAAACTCGTGTTACGAACATGTCCGTTAGATGGATTATTCGTATTAAATAATCGAACGTTCAGTTAATACCCTTCTTCAGCGTACAATAAAATCCATGGATCGTGTGTCCATGGATTTCTTTTTAATGCTGCTAGATCAAGCTTGGGAGAAACCATGTGCCTTGCCTTTCTTCGGTTTCTGCTTACCAGAATATCGGCAGTAACTTTAACGTTTTGCATTCCTGCCAGCTCTGCTTCCGTTTTCATAAAGCGAGCAAACTCTGGAGTTAGAAATGGCCAATGACCAAGCGTTCTCATTTGTTCGGTTCCCAAAAAATTCTTTAAATCAACGTGATGGGTTGTGATAACCTCTCCTTCATTCGAGTACTCGGTCAAGTACATGTCTTGAGAAGCAACCTGCAGTGAACCCGACATCATGAACCAGCCATAGAGTTTTCCTTCGCTGGTCCAAAACATATTGCCTTCAATTAGCCAGTGCCTAAGAGGAAAGATGAGCTGCCAAATAACAAAGGCCGAAATAATGGTTTTTGTGAATTTGGGCAAATTAGAATGTACCTCTGACTTAGCTGAAAGCTTACATTTTTTTGCCCAACATGGATGAATATAAAGGGCCAATGAACCAAGCAGCGCGAAAGGGAAAGTGCCGATTCTAAGTAAAAAAGCGTTGGCTAAATTAAACGGGATAAAGCATACAAAGGCAATTAGTCTTACCCACGGTTTGCTGGAAATAAGAGCAAAGGGAACAAGCAAATCGAAAACTAAACCAAACACGGAAACAAACCAGGTTATTTTCTGAAAAGCCTCAGCACTAAGTTCAATACCCAAACGGTTAAAGCTTCCAGTAAAAATGGCAGAAACAGAACCATTGTTCAACCAATCGGGATTAGAGATTTTTGAAATCCCTCCATAAAAGAAAACCACCCCTACAATAAACCTGAACAACCACAGCTCCCAACCGCGGTTTGGTTTGCTATTGGACGGGTTTAATAAGTGATCTACAGAAAGTGAATTGCCCGCGTTCGAGAATACAAACACCAGAGAAACCAATGCATAAAAGTAATAATGGTTGTTCCAGTAGCTTATATCTAAGAGAAAGGTGTAAATAAAACACACGGACAGCAGTGCTGCAGAATAGCGGAAAAAAGCCCCAATTGCGAATAATACTGATGCTGCAAACCCGCCATAAATAACGCTCATGAGCAGGTGGTCGGGTAGCACTGGAATCCAATCTAAACCTGGATATCTAAACAGGTAAATTGGGTCTACATAGTGATGTACACCTTTTCCTGTAAAAGCTAATTCGGCAAAGAAATAAGCCAACACCGCCCCAAAAAATATTCGGAACAGCGCAATTCGTTTATCTACCGTTTTCTGACCCCAAGAAACAGAGCTTATGCCTAACTTAGCTAATAGCAATTTCAACATTTAATGTCTCGGCCAATCATTCAAAATATTCTATCTAAACCGTTCTTTCATAAGCTGTTGGCAATATACTTATTGCTTCTTTCAGGCACCGCGCTTGGCCAGACAGAAATTGACTCGCTGAACCATTTTAATTTAGTTGGACCCGTAAAGTCAGTTGTTGTTCAATCTTTTAGAATAACCGGTGATAGCGACACGGCTGAAGCCTATATCCCTTCTGGGCCACACCAGCTTTCTTTTTATAAAAGCGGAATGCTTAAGGAGAAGGTCTGGTTTGGGTATTCTGGCGAAACGATTAAACGAGTTAGTGTCGAGAAAAATCTACCCTTAAAAATTGGGGTAGTCCATTACTCTAACGATCTATCTGAATCTGTATCGGGGTGGTTTTCATACGAATTCAACCCTTCTGGGCAGCTTATCCGCACGGTCGAGTCGAGAGGGAATGGCCATTTTGAGACGACCGAGTTTGTTTATGTCGATTCTCAATTGAAAGAGCGGTTGGTATATGAACAAAAAGAGCTCCTGAGCCACTTTAAATATGACTATAAAGAGGGTCAAAAACAGTGGTTTGTAAAGTCTGAATTCAACAATGGGGGTTCTTTAGTGGACACAAAGTCTCAATATTTTGATTCAGGAAACAGACTTGTTAGGTTTTTGGCAGTAGATGCCGAAGAAGGACCTATAGAGGACAAAACCATTCAGTATATAGGAGATAGCATCGAAATAACGACCGTAAAACTTAACCTAGGTTTGGACCAAGGCTTGGTTTTGGTTGACAGTACTATCGAAAAAATTCAGCTCGGTAATAGAGTCTTGCGGTTAAATTACGATGATGAAAATCGACTTGTGAACCAGGCTTCTTGGGTCTACGAATCTGGGCGCTTGATGCTTAAGAAAAGGCAGAGTGCTGAGGGAGACACCATTAGCCTGAAGCTGTTTGAATACCCTTTTGAAAGAAGGGTTATAGAGAAAACCTTTGGTTCAAACGTTCAACTTCAAAATCATGAAGAATATGACCTCAACCTTGCTGGTAATCGCGTGTTCTTCTGCTCAAATAATCCGCCTAGAGAAAAATGGTTTCACTATCGGTATGATACAATGGGAAATTTGATTGAAACAGTTTCGCGGGAGATAAACTCTGAAGAGCAAATTGATATCACGGTCTTAGAAATAAGAACGATAATCTATTATGAAGACTAAAATTGTTCTTCTTATTGTAGTTGGTTTCTCGGTGATTTTCATTGGGTGCCAAGATCATCGTATAAAGCAAATAGAGGGCTTACAAACAGCTTGTGCAGAAGCCAAAAAAGCAGGCAATTTAGATGAAGCGATTGCACTGACCAGGAAAATCCAGCAACTCGACCCCAACGAAGTTGGCCATCTTGATAGCCTAGCAATTCTATACCTTAAAACTGGCGCTTTTAAAGCCGCAGAAGCTGTTGCAGATAGCGGTATTGAGCTCATTCCTTCCAAGGAATCCTTAAGGGTTGCGATAGCGTGTGCTAAACAGCTTGAGCATTACCTGAAAGGAGAAGAATACACGTACTTATTATTGTCTCTTGGAGAGTCTGTTTCTGCAGAGTTGTTGTTTGATTTAGCTTGGTTCCAATTCCATTCTTGGCAATATGAAAAATGCACCGCTACTCTAAATCAAATTTTGAGTGTTTCAAACTATCGGTACATACTCAGGCGAGAGTCGGTCATTTCAAATGGCGAAGAAGTGATGGTGAACATTCCATTATTTGCCGTTTGTTATAATATGATGGGGGCTTGCGAATATAAAAATGGGTGGACAGGCAAAGCAATAACCGCATTTGAGCTGGCGCTCGAAATTGACCCTACCTACACAGCTGCTGCGGAAAACTTGCAGGTCTTGCTGAGCGATTAGAATCCTTAAACCGCGGAATTGTATTGCTTATTTTAACAACAAAAAAGGCCGCTAATAGCGGCCTTTTCATTTCAAATTATCTTGATTCTTACTCCTCGCTTGTAACAGCAGCAGAAAAATATTCTCTGTTCATACGGGCAATGTTCTCAAGTGAAATTCCTTTCGGACATTCCACTTCGCAAGCACCAGTGTTGGTACAGTTTCCGAATCCTTCTTCGTCCATCTGCTTAACCATGTTAAGTACTCGTCTCTTCGCTTCTACTTTCCCTTGCGGAAGAAGTGCAAACTGAGAAACCTTAGCAGCTACGAAAAGCATAGCTGATGAGTTCTTGCATGTAGCTACGCAAGCACCGCAACCGATACACGTAGCAGCGTCAAACGCTTTATCTGCATCATCCTTAGGAATTGGCAATGAGTTAGCGTCTTGCGTGTTTCCTGAGGTATTCACCGACACATAACCACCAGCTTGCTGAATACGGTCTAAAGCAGTTCTATCAACAACTAAATCCTTAATTACTGGGAAAGCTGCTGCTCTAAATGGTTCGATATAAACCGTTTCGCCATCCTTGAATGAGCGCATGTGCAACTGGCAAGTTGTAATCAATTTACCCGGTCCGTGTGCTTCTCCATTAATGTAAAGTGAGCACATTCCGCAAATTCCTTCACGGCAATCATGGTCGAATGCGGCAGGGTCTTTCCCTTCATTCACCAAGTTCTCGTTCAGCATATCAAGCATCTCCAAGAAGGATGAATCGGGCGAGATATCTTTTACCTCGTACGTTTCAAGCGATCCTTTGGCTTTTCCGTCTTTCTGTCTCCAGACTTTGAGTGTCAAATTCATGTCTCTCGGATTTCTTATTTGTAGCTACGCTGTTTCAATTCAATATCGTTGAACTCGAGTTGCTCTTTGTGCAATTTCGATTCACTCGGGTCTCCTGTCCATTCCCAAGCAGAAACAAACGCAAAGTTTGCATCATCTCGCTTGGCTTCGCCTTTCTGCTCGCCATCCATCTCTACAGACTCTTCTCGGAAGTGACCTCCACAACTTTCGTTTCTTTCTAGAGCGTCTTTCGCAAACAATTCTCCTAATTCAAGGAAATCTGCTACGCGACCCGCTTTCTCTAGCTCTTGGTTCATTTCATGCAATCCACCAGGAATACGAAGGTCTGACCAGAATTCCTCGCGGATTTTCTTAATCTCTGACATCGCCTCTTTCAAGCCTTCAGCATTTCTAGCCATTCCAACATTATCCCACATGATTTTACCCAATCGCTTGTGGAAATGGTCAACTGATTTAGTTCCCTTAATGTTGATGAACTTATCTAAACGGTCTTTAACATCTTTTTCAGCAGCATCAAACTCTGGAGTGTCCGTTGGGATTTTTCCAGTTCTAATTTCATTCGCCAAGTAATCACCAACGGTGTAAGGAAGAACGAAATAACCGTCTGCCAAACCTTGCATAAGTGCCGATGCACCCAACCTGTTTGCTCCGTGATCAGAGAAGTTTGCTTCTCCAGCACAGTAGCAACCTGGAATGGTTGTCATTAAGTTGTAATCAACCCAAACACCACCCATTGTATAGTGAACAGCTGGGTAAATCATCATTGGTGTTTTGTAGGGATTCTGATCAACAATCTTCTCGTACATCTGGAAGAGGTTTCCGTACTTGGACTCAACCACTTTCTCACCTAAGGCGCGAATTTGTTCTTTCGTTGGGTTGTGAAGACCACTTGTAAGCGCCTCCGTAGTTCCATAACGCTCAAATGCCGAGCTGAAATCAAGATACACAGCTTCGCCTGTTGCATTTACACCGTAGCCAGCATCACATCTTTCTTTCGCTGCGCGAGAAGCCACATCACGTGGAACAAGGTTTCCGAAAGCTGGGTAACGTCTCTCCAAGTAGTAATCGCGATTTTCTTCGCTGATCTCTACCGGCTTCAGCTTTCCTTCACGGATAGCTTTTACGTCTTCCATGTTTTTTGGAACCCAAATTCGTCCATCGTTTCTCAACGACTCAGACATCAATGTCAATTTAGACTGATGGTCTCCAGAACGTGGAATACATGTTGGGTGGATTTGTGTGTAGCAAGGGTTTGCGAAATACGCTCCTTTCTTGTGGATTTTCCATCCAGCAGTAACGTTGGAACCCATTGCGTTTGTGCTCAGGAAGAAAACGTTTCCGTATCCACCAGTTGCAACAATTACCGCATGAGCAGAATGTCTTTGAATCTCACCATTAATCAAGTTTCTGGTAATAATTCCTCTTGCTTTCCCATCAACCAAAACAACATCCAACATCTCGTGTCGGTTGTTCATTTCAATCTTGC
>CALCGD010000270.1 GCA_937900875.1 uncultured Flavobacteriales bacterium | reverse complement strand
ATCCCGTTTCCGTTTTGGAACGCTTGGTTGTTGAACGAATGAATACTCCAATGCCTCATTTGACCAAATACTGCACCATTTACTTCTAGGGTTGCTTGGGGGTTGGTTGTACCAACGCCCACATTGGTTCCATCATTCCAAACAGTAGAATTTGCAACCCAATTCGTACCATCATATCTGAGAGTTTGATTGACAGAACCAGAAACCAACGGCCCTGTAGCTCCCGTTGGACCAGTTGGGCCTTGTGCTCCCGTAGATCCTGTTGTTCCTTGAAGACCTGACGGTCCTATTGGTCCAGTAGCTCCATTTAGCCCGTTTGCTCCTGTAGCCCCTTGCGAACCAGTAGCTCCATTAATTCCTGCAGTACCAGTTGCGCCTTGAGCACCGGTTACTCCATTTGCTCCGGCAGTTCCGGTAACTCCCTGAGCACCTGTTGGTCCTGTTACACCCTGAGGTCCCGTGGCACCTGTTGGCCCATCTTGTCCATTTGCGCCAGTTGGTCCCTGCGGACCAGCTGGTCCAGTTCCAGATGGACCTGTTGGGCCCGTCACCCCTGCAATTCCTTGAAGACCGGTAGCTCCATCTAAACCATTGGGTCCAGTTAGACCCGTTGGACCTGTGGTGCCATTTGTACCCGGTAAACCATTAGTTCCTGCTGGACCAGCAGGACCTGCAGCGCCCGGAGGTCCTGGTGTTCCAATTAAACCTTGTGGGCCTGTAGGTCCAGTTGGTCCCATAGAACCTCCACCAGAACAAAGGTTTTCCCAAGCAGTTGAGGCCGCGCTGAAAAAGAAAAAACAATCCAAATCGGTGTCATAAACCAACAATCCCTGAGCAGGAGCCGTAATAGCCAACCTTTGTAGGGTGTTTAACCTAGGCACCAGAACACCTTTGTCATCCGAAGAAATATCTAGTATAGATGTTGGCTCAGGGGTAATTGTTCCGATTCCAACATTGTTGTCTTGCGCGTAAGAGGCGTACGAAAACGCCAAAAATAATACTGCTAATACGTGTTTATTCATTTTGCCAATTTCTACTTTCTCGACTGTCTGCCAGAGAAATAAAATCCATTTGAAGCGATGAATTTAAGAGAAACTTCTAATCCACCCTGAAACCCTGTGGCTTTTGAGAGTTTAGATACTGTAACATCGTAGCTTACTCCTAATCTGAAATAGAGATATTCTACCGCAAGAATTGGGGTGATGGCATCTCCCCATCGGTAAGTTGCGCCCAAGCTAATAGCTCCACCTTTTACAAAACCAGTTACTCTTGCTGCTTCCTTCAGGCTAAAGCGGTACAATGCGCCAAAAACAGCTTCGGTTGACGGTCCTTGCAGTTGGAAAAGAAACATTGGCACAACGTAGCTTCTTCCGTTTCCCAAACCCATCATTGCATCAGCATGTATTGTCCAACGCAGATGTAATTTATCGTCTTCAGTCAGGTTAAATTTTTGCTTCGGACGGTTGAGATGAAACAGCCCAGATCCTGCTCTTACCTTAAGTGTTCGAAAAGGCCCTACGCCCAAGGGTTTATCCATGTTCCAAGCGAAACCGAAAGAGACATCGGGTGATATGAAATTATTGAACTGACCAACCTCGCCTGAAGCAATTGTTGGGTCATAATTATCACCGTCATACTGGCTTCCCCAAATTGCGTTGGTCATGTCAACTCCGCGATAAATGATTCCAGTTTGAATACCCGCGGTAAGGAAGTGTTCCCTTGTTAGAATCAAGGTACTTGAAAGGCTTATTACGCCAGATGTTGTGTGAAGTCCTAAATCTCCAGCATCGTCTCGGTACGCTGCGATTCCAACTGCCAGTGTTGCTTTCTTGTTCAGTTTTTTGGGTCTAATGCGATGGTCGTAGTTAAAACCAAAAGTTCTGTATGGCGCGTCTACCGTTGCCCATTGATCTCGATAATTGATAATCGCTCTTGCGTTTCCATCAAAAACGCCTGTTTGACCAGGATTAACCAACTGTGGTATTTCTGTAAACTGTACGAAGTGAATATCTTGCGAGAACCCTTGAAAACAGGCGAGCATAAAGAGGTATGTGAAAACGATTCTCATCTCAAAAGCGTCACATTTCCTTTAGAAACCAATTCTCCTCCTGAGAGAATGTAATAGACAAATACCCCACTATTCAGCGGCTTTCCGTTCAATGTTCCATCCCAACCATCTTCAATATCATCAGCTTCAAAAACCTTATTTCCCCAACGGTCATAAATTCTGAGATTGTATTCAAACAGGTTCGTCCCTCGAGGTTTAAAAACATCGTTTCGTCCATCTTCATTAGGGGAGAAAACGTTTGGAACAAATAATTCTGACGCTAAGGCTGCCAGAGCAATTTCGGGAGTACCGAAATCCCAGCCCGGGGTTTTGAATGATGCTAGTTCGGGGGCAGTGCCGAAAAATGGCCCTTCAATTGAACCAGGAATCTCTCTCCAAAAACTCGATTCTTGACTTGCGAGCGTTTGAAACGCTCCATCCTCTGCCTCATCAAAAAAGATGGTAACGGTGCCTGCCGATGCTCCATCTGTCCGCACGATATGATGGTAAAAAACAGGGTTCACATAGTAAAGCTCTGGCCTGCGCTGTAGTGCGTTTGGTGTAGGATAAGCAAACCGAACTTTATACGTGTTTGCCCCTCCGTTTGGCGCGATGGTAATTGGACGAACACGGAAAGCATTTTGCGTAGTCCCGACTGGGAAGTAATAATCTTGGGTAGCATTGGTCGCCCTAGAAAGACCTCCGCCAACACTTGCACTCACAAAACCTTGATTATGAATTGCAAGAACAGATGCCGCGGATGTGTTGCCATGAAATGCTGTATTAGGCCCAGCCGCTAATTCCCTATCCGTAATATTGAGAGTTCCTGAGGTAGAAATATTTTGAAGCAAGTATTTCACACCGCTTCCAATCAAGGTAAGATCGTAGAAATAGAGCTGATTGCTTCCTCGCAAGAATTGATCATCACCGTTAAGCTCAAACTCACTTTGACCCGGCTGCATTTGTCCGTTGTTTTCAACATCGTTAAGCACACGGAATAATCCAGAAGATGCTCCGCCTATCAAAGTTCCGTCATTGAGTAGATTGCCTTCGATCACCAACTCTCCAGCATTAGACAGTTGGCCGCTATTGTTTTGAATTCCTCCTTCGGCAAGAATGACTTGACAACCAGGGTTAATACGGATATCAACACCATTGTTAACCACAAACTCGGTTTGCCCAAGCGTTATCAAGGGCACAAGAATTAAAGCGATATGTAGTAGCCCCTTCATTAGCCTACTCTCCTCCAAAATATAACAGCCACATTTTCTGGCCGTGTTTCGGTGTCAACTGTACCTGTAGATGCTCCATCAACCGTGACACCCACCGCATGAGTATGATCCGCAATTGTATGGGCGTGCCCGGCACTTGTTGTTGTGGTACGCTGCTTAAGCCAATGCCGATGAGCATACATGTTTGTGCCATGTTGATGGTCTCCAGAAGCTGAAATAGTATGATTATGCCCCATGCAATTGTCTCCTAATCGGCCCAAGAAATTGCCAAATGTTTCGTTTCCATTCCAACCACTTCCACAAGTGGAAGCACTGTTTCCAGAAGTAATATTCTGTGAGTTTGAACTCAAATTATCGTCATAAGGAATCCAAACATTTCCACTGAAGGCGTTGGCCCCGGAGGTGGTTCCTCCATGATTGTGGTTACCTCCTGCAATGGTCTGCAATGTGGTGTAGTCCGTGGTAGTTCCATTTACACCACCCCACCAAATAACGCCATCAGAAATAGTGTTACCGTTACCATCTCCATTTCCTGTAGCTGTAGAATACTGCCGTGAATCGTCATTACTCCACCATCCTCCCCAATCATGAGCATGTGCACCATCTGTAGAAGTATTCAAAGCTCCAGATCCAGTTGCTGTTCCAGTGGCCAAGTGAGAATGATCTTCAAAAGCATCTGACTGAACAGTTCCGGTTAACGCTCCTGCAGAAGCAACGTTCGCACCTCCTCCCCGCGCTCTAATGAAGCTGCCATTGGTAATATCTGTGGCTACCCAAACCGTGTTCGGATAGATGGTATTGGGGTCTGCAGCGTTCGCCCATTGCACATATGTGGCTCCAATTGGCGGAGTATTGATGTTTAACCAAACCGATCCTGTATAAACTTCCATGGCGCTCAAATCGGTATTCCAGCGCATTGCTCCAGTTGGAATAGTTCCAGTTGGCCTTTGTGCCGATGTTCCCGAAGGCACACCAATTGCATCGGTAGTGGCAACTTCAAATGAGACAGTAGCTGTAGTTGTTCCAACTCCTAAATTATTGGTGTTCGGGTCATGAAAAAGATTGCTTGTAGGCACCCAATCGGTTCCATTGTGATGAAGAGTTTGCCCTAAAGCCCCTCCAGTAAAAGTTCCGGTTGGACCTGTAGCACCAGTAGGCCCTGTTGGGCCTTGAATACCCTGTGCACCAGTTGAGCCAAGAATTCCTTGAATGCCTTGCGCTCCAGTAGCTCCAGTCAATCCTATCGGGCCTGTTGCCCCAACTAGACCTTGCGACCCTATTGGGCCAGTACTTCCTTGAGCTCCTATTGGGCCTTGTGGGCCAATTGCGCCAGTAATTCCTTGGGTTCCATTTACCCCTGCCGGACCTTGCGGGCCGGTAGGTCCAGTGACGCCATCAACACCTATTGTGCCCGCAATTCCCTGCGGACCGATTGGTCCTTGAGGTCCTTGTGGGCCAATGGCCTCTACCCAAATTGTGCCATCAAAGTACCAGAAAGACTTAGTGTCCAAATCATAAACCAATAAGCCTGTTGACGGGCCTAGGATCCCAAGTTTTTCGTTGGTAGCCATCCTTGGAATAAGCAATCCCATATTGTTTGCCTTTAGCTCCAACAAGGCTGAGGGGTCAGGATTTAGGGTTCCAACGCCCATATTCTGTTGCTGGGCCTGCACAATCAAAGCAGACATAACCAGAACAATTATTGATATGTGTTTTTTCATAATCATACTCAAAACCCTGTTCCACCTCCTTGAGCCGATGCTGGTCTTTGGTCATCGGTCATTTCTAGTTTTACAAACATCACGTCTATACTCCAGTCTTCATTACCTGGGTCTTCCAAATCGCCTTTAAACCACCATGTACCACCATTACTATACATCCGATACCTTGTAGATTCGGAATCTCCATTGTTACTTGTTGGATAATATCCAGCAATGAAAGCCACATAATCAGCCGTAGATACACCCGTATTCTTGTTCGGATTATCACACCCATTGCAAAAGAACCTTCTTACTAGAAATGGTTTACTGCCGTCAACCCAAACATCTCCGCTCCCTAAAACCCGCATTCTTTCAGCCGCTGAAGTGGAGATGTTCAACGCTTGATTATCGGTAGTTCCTACAAAATTATTGGCCGGATTTGTGCCTGCATTGCCCTCCATCATCCAAGCAGCTTGTTGTGAATAGAGCGTTGATTGTGGGTCAGTGACTGATAAAATTCCAACGGAACTAATGGCTATTGCTGTGTTAAAGCTTGGAGGTCCCATTGGTCCGGTTGGTCCTAAAACACCAACAATACCTTGTGGCCCGGTTGCACCAATTGTTCCTAAAGTTCCTTGCGGGCCTTGATTGCCTATTGGTCCTGTTACACCAGAAATTCCACCTAAGCCTTGCACGCCTGTTGTACCTTGTGGTCCTTGAGGACCAATAATACCAGTAACTCCGTCAATTCCTACTAAACCTTGAGGCCCTGCTGGTCCGGGGTTTCCCTGCAAGCCCTGTGGGCCAGTAACGCCCAAAACTCCCTGTGCACCCACCACATTTCCAGGCTGACCTGCTGGTCCTTGCGGTCCTGTTGGTCCATCAATACCAACAACTCCAACTGAGCCTTGTGGACCAGTTAGCCCGAAAGGTTGTATCCATTGTACACCATCGAAATACCAAAACCCAGTGGTTGTAATATCAAAAACCAACAACCCATTAGTTGGATTAGGAATCATGTTCCGTTGTGTGCTGGTCATTCTAGGAATGAGCACTCCCTTATCTTGCGCAAAAAGGTCTAATTGTGCGGATGGATCAGGAGAAAATGTTCCTACTCCAACGCGCTGTTGAGCCATTGCCATGTTGGCACAAAAAAACGATATGAGCAAAAGCAATTTCATCAGAAACCTGTACCGCCACCATTGCTTGACGCTGGCCGTTGATCATCAACTATTTCAATTTTAACAAAAACAACATCAATACTCCAATCTTCATTGTTTACACTTTCAAGGTCTCCCTTAAACCACCATGTCCCACCATTCACATACATCCTGGCTCGCGTACTTTCAGAATCTCCTCCTCCAGTAGGATAAACACCCCCAATAAAAGCGATATAATCTGTGGCCGAAACGCCTGTATTCCTATTTGGATTATCGCAATTATTGCAGAAGAATCTTCTTAGCAAAACTGGTTTTGCACCATCAACCCAAACATCCCCGTTGCCCAATACGCGCATTTTCTCGGTATTGTTGGTTCTCACAACCAGAGGTTGATTGTCTGTTGTTCCGATAAAATTGGCTGCAGGATTGGTTCCCGAATTTCCGGTTGTTAGCCACGACCCTGAGGTTGTTGTAAGCGTTCCTCCATCATCTGTTATCGAATAAGTGCCATCAGGATTAGACGTTAATGAAATATTATAGCTGGAGGAACCAGATGGACCGGTTGGGCCTTGAACGCCTTGTATTCCTGTTGGCCCAATTGGCCCTTGAATTCCTTGTATACCAGTAGGACCTACCAATCCTTGTGGGCCGGTAGAACCTTGAATCCCTAGTGGGCCGATAGGGCCTACTATTCCTTGAACACCCGTTGGACCCTGTGCTCCTTGTAAACCTTGGAGGCCTTGCGAACCTGTCGCACCTATTGGACCGACAACTCCTTGAATTCCGACCGGGCCTTGAGGGCCTTGAGGGCCTGTTGGTCCAGTTGGACCGATAGGTCCAAGAGCTTCAACCCACAGCGTTCCATCGAAATACCAAAATGACTCGGTGGTTGTATCGAAAATAAATAAGCCTTGTGCTGGACTCGGGATTGAATTTTTCTGGGCGGACGTAAGTCTTGGCAAGAGAACTCCCTTATCTGTGCTTCTAACCTCCAATATGGCGGAGGGGTCTGGGTTAAGCGTCCCAATTCCCATATTATCTTGCGCGCAGACCTTTATCTCACACAAAACGAGAAATACAGCGAGGGTAAAAATGTGCTTCATAGTTGGGGTTGAAGAGGCATGAAATTAGTCGATAATTTCATTGCTTTTACTCCGTGAAGCACGTAAAAAAGTTAGGTAATTACCAGTCTAAAAGCCAAGCAAAAATGAGCGGAGCAACAATAGTTGCGTCAGACTCTACAATGAATTTCGGGGTGTTGATATCCAACTTTCCCCATGTAATTTTTTCATTTGGAACAGCCCCAGAATATGAACCATAACTGGTTGTGCTATCAGAAATTTGGCAGAAATAACTCCAAAAAGGAATGTCCTTCATTTCCAAATCTTGGTAAAGCATTGGCACAACACAAATTGGAAAATCGCCAGCAATTCCTCCACCTATTTGAAAGAACCCAACTCCTTTTCCGTCTGAGTTTTTGATGTACCAGTCCGAAAGCCACATCATGTATTCAATTCCAGATTTTACGGTTGAAGGATTCAACTCGCCCTTGTAGCAATAAGACGCGAAAATGTTTCCCATAGTGCTGTCCTCCCATCCTGGGCAGATGATTGGAAGGTTTTTTTCGGCCGCAGCTAACATCCAAGAGTTCTTTGGATCTATTTGGTAATACTGCTCCAGATCGCCATTCAAAAGAATCTTATACATGTATTCATGTGGCAAGAATCTTTCGCCTGCATCTTGCGCATCTTTCCATACTTTAAAAATGTGTTTTTGAAGTCTTCTAAACGCCTCTTCTTCAGGGATACACGTATCTGTAACTCTATTAAATCCATTTTCTAGAAGGTCCCATTCGTCCTGGGGACTTAGGTCTCGGTAATTTGGGACTCTCTTGTAATGGTCGTGCGCAACTAGGTTCATAAGATCCTCTTCCAAATTGGCGCCTGTGCAAGAAATGATATCCACTTTTCCTTGGCGAATAATTTCAGCTAATGAGCGTCCTAATTCGGCTGTACTCATTGCACCAGCGAGCGTTATCATCATTTTTCCGCCTTCGGCTAAATGGGTTTCGTAACCCTTAGCTGCATCCATTAAAGCGGCTGCGTTGAAATGGCGAAAATGTTCTTCTGCAAATTTGGAAATCGGTCCTTTCATGTTCATCTTATTTGAGCCGCTAAAGTAATTATTGCCTTACTTCGAACCGTGTCAACTCTGACCTTTCTTTTAGTTCTTACTAGTGCTGTTTTACACGCTACTTGGAACTTCATTGCCAAAAAACACGCGGGTAACTACAGCATTATCTACCTCTCGTTTTTATTTAGTTCGGTTGTAACTGGCTTAATGGCTGTTCCTTATCTGAAGGAGTTAGAATTGAGTTTTTTCGTGATTGTCCTTCTAATATGCACTGGCGTTTTCCATGCCGTTTACGGGTTTGTATTAACGTTCACTTATAAAAATGGCGATATCAGTACGCTCTATCCAATTGTGCGTGGCAGCGGAATTGCGGGCGCTGTATTGCTATCAATGGTTATCCTTCGCGAACATTTAACCACGGTTTCGGGCTTCGGGGTTTTCATGGTTATTTCTGGAATTGGCGTGCTTTCGTATCGAAGAAACAGAATAGCTACATCCCCAAAAGGCATTTTTCTGGCGCTTATTTGCGGATCTCTCATTATGAGTTATACCATAATGGATAAACTTTTGGTGGCCGAAGTTCATCCAATTCCTGTTATGGCGGCAGCGCAAATTATTTCGGCACTCTTATTTATGCCTTACGTGTTAACAAAAAGAAAAGCGGAACTAAGAATGACGCTTAAAACGAAATTAAAGCCCGTTATTTTTATCAGCATTATTGCCACAAGCAGCTACCTCATTATACTTTACGCCATGCAGATTACCGACATCAGTCGCATTGTAGCGGTTCGAGAAGCTTCGGTGGTTTTTGGTGCGTTGGCTGGATACATCATCTTGAAAGAACACTTCAGTAAAACCCGCCTTATTGGTGTGGTTTTAGTAATGATTGGAATTATTTTGGTCAAGCTGTGATTGACCAAATAGAGCTTAAGACTATTTCAAACTTACTTCATAGATTTTTACATGGACAGTTTTGCCCTTGAGTGGAGCATCATCCAAAAAACGGAACTCAAAAAGCTCAGGATTAGTCAATTTCTTTTTCACTTCCTCAGAAATAATCACACCAACGGCATATTTACGGGTCAACGATTCGATACGCGCGGCCGTGTTAACCGCATCCGAAATCACAGTTCCTTCCATTCTTTCCTCGCCACCAACTGTACCAAGAACCAGATTTCCCGTATGAATACCAATGCCATAATCCACCTTCACCTCTAGTCCAAATGGGTTGGTTTCCATGCCAGCTCTTAGGTTCTCCCGCATTTGAATAGCTGCTAGCACAGCGTCATCTGGACGCTCCGGAAATACCGCCATGATGGCGTCTCCGATATACTTATCAATAAAGCCATTGTTCTCCTTGATAATTGGACTTGTGCGACCCAAAGTCCAATTGATGAATTGGAATGTGTTAGCATCGGTCATCTTCTCCGCTATGGTGGTAAACCCAATAATATCGGCAAAAAGGACTGTCATTTCGGCCCTCATCTCATCTCCTAATTTTACAGCAATAATATCTTCTTTGTTCAACAATTTGAGCAACTCCTTTGGTACAAATCGTTCATAAGCCCTATTGGTGTTATCCAGACTTATAGAGAGCTCCTCTACCCTAAAAAACGACTTACTGAAGCGCACCGCTAACACCAAAGATTGCATCAGAATAAAAAAGAAGAACGCTGCTGGAACCAAAAACGTTCCTGTAATAATGCCTTCTTGCACCAAAATATCGTGCACTAGGGTTAGCATCATTACGACTACCCCAGCAATGAAGAGTAAGGCACCTTCACTCAGTTTAAGACTGGCCCTGAAAAGCACGTATATGCTGTACAGCCCGAACACTAAGGCACCTACATTAAAAAAAGCATATAGCCTAGATAAATCCAAGAAGGGGTAAAAAGCACTAGTACGATGTAGGTTGAGCAATAGCCAATTAGGCCTATCAGCACCTTTTTCTTGTAAAACTCTGGATAGAGCTTATAGATAAACAGCGCAAAAGCAATGAGGGTGAGAGGGAATATGGTTATAAGAAGGCGCATCGCTGCATTCCATGGAAGCAGTGGAAAGAGGTCGAAGGCAATGACTTCACCCGAAAACAGTTCGCGGATGGCTAACATTAGGCAGAGACTGGCAAAAATGAAGGTGCTCACGTCTTTACGCCTACTAATGAACAGACCGATATGATATAAGGCCATCAAAATGAGGCTGCCTATGAGAAATCCACTCCATAGGTAATTCCAAGAACGTGCTGCGGTTATGCCCGGAACCGTACCAACCTCTATGGGCAGCCACAACCCTGTTGCGCTTGGGTAGAAGTAATTCGAAACATGAAACACGAGTTCCGCTTCTGCGTTGACATCGCTGATGAAACTGACCACAATGGTTTGTGAGCTAGGAACAGATAATTCCCGTTCTTTTTCAGGAATACCGCACTTAGCTACTGATTTACCGTTGAGAAACAGCTCGTAGGAAGTATGGATATTGGGCAGTTTTAGTGCATAACTTTGATTGGCTTCGGGCAGTATTAGCTTGAGCGCATATGACCCATAGCCGTAGGCCATTTCCATATCGCTCTTTCCAGGATTGAATGCAAACCAATTTCCGGGAACCGCAATCTGATCGGTGCAGGCTGTAATGCCAGAGTCTGGATCGATAAACCGATTCCATTCAAAGGCCCAATCCCCATCTAGTTTGGTCAGTTTCTTTTCTTCAAAAGAAATGACACTAAGGTCCAGTATCCCATTCTCTGCTTTCTGACCGAAAGCAAAAGTGCTGCACAGTAATACCATGCACCAGGTTACTGATAGCTGAAGTTTCACTCGTGCTACTTGAGTGGATTGAATTTAACGAGCGGACTGAGTCTTCCTCCAAGCTGCAATTCGACTTTGCCGGGTTTGGTAAAATCACCTGGTTCATATGCATTCCAAGGCCAAGTATCGTCTATCCAACCCATGGCCTGAAATGTTCCTGCCAATAGCTCGCTACAGAATATTTTATCCAAAGGTGTTTGGTGCTTTAGCAGGCGTCCTAGTAGCTCCATACCCGCCATTTCTATATCAGAAGGAAATGTGGCGCCATGCACTTTCGGAATGAAATTCAAATAGTCTTGATACATCTTAGGCGTACGCTTGATGTTCACTTTGATGTAACACATCAACGATTCATTGTACGTGGTAGCATTGGTCTTAAATCGCTCCAAAAGATCCACCAGCATAGGTCCTTCTTTTCCCACTTTCAAAATCACATCATCCAAATTTTTCAGCGTGTTGCTTTCCCAGAAGAGTAGGTCGGGAACCTTCCCTTTCATACCAATGTCTTCTGCCCTTACTACCATACCAGAATGGCTCCATATGCTCCATTCTCCTAATTCAATGAGTTTACTTCCAGGGAATTCTCCATGCATAAGAATCACATCACCGGTTTGCACTGAAGGGGCAATCTTACTGAATGGTTTTAAGGGACGGGCCTTTGCCTTTGCTTTTGCTTTGATTTTTTTTGCCATAGGTCGGATGGTTTATGATCACTAAGTTAGTTCCAAATCTACACGAGTATGAAACTAGGGAAAATTGAACTCGAGCATTTACTAGCAGGCGCAGCTTTTTTAGGAAGTGGCGGAGGTGGCTCCATAAAGGCTGGACAGATGTTTATTGACCGAATTGTGAAAGAAGGTGGGGTTTACATTACCACCAAACCACCCACTGGAGATGGTTGCGTAATGGCAGACATTGGGGCCAATGCGGCTATTGAAGCGGGTCAGGTAGATGCGCTTATTCGCTGTTTTACCGTGATGGACGATTATTGGCATGCTGTGAACAGTACGCATCTGACTTGCTTGTATCCGATTGAAACAGGACCAGAAAACACATTGGCGCCAATGGTGCTAGGTGCTATAAAAGGCTTGCCTGTATTTGATGGAGATGGAGGCGGAAGAACGGTTCCAGAAGTCCAGCTGTGTTCTTACGCTTCGGCTGGAATTAATGTTGCTCCACTTGCCATGGCAAATGAAGGAAAGGATGCAATCATTGCTTTTTCGGCCAATGCAGCCGATATGGATAAGATGCTACGCCCAATGACTGCAGCTCCTCAATTTGGTAATTCGGCCAGCATGGCCCTTTTTCCAGCCAACAACAAGGCATTAGCGAAAGCTTCAGTAAAAGGCGCTATTTCGTATGCGCTTGCTGTCGGACAGTTTTTAGATGCTCTGGCAAATGGCAAAAAATCCACTAAGAAAATTCAAAAACGGGTGAACGAAAGAAATGCTTGCCTTATAGCCTATGGTGAAGTATCTGTAGTTGAAGATGAAATGGAAGGCGCTTTTGATCTTGGTAAAGTGGTAATCAAGGACGCGATGAGTCAAGGGTTGGTGACCATTTACACTCAGAATGAGAATATCATTGCCTTTAGCAGTACTGAAAGCGCCACAATGACGGTTGCTCCGAATTCGATCTGCTACCTCCGGGCAGACCTTCAACCAATTACTAATGCGGAAATAAAGGAAGGTGATAAGGTCTGGCTGATGGGTGTGGAAGCTACATCGGAACTCACCAATCCTTCTGTGATGGAGGGGTTTGCTACTGTCCTTTCTGGTTTGGGTTATGGGGGGTTGGTTGGTTCACTTCATGCAAAATTAGCTTGGGCACCTTTAGGTAGCGTGCTCTTTTCCCTTCCAAAACTCGAAACAAAACTCAATCCGTATCTATGATACTGAAGCAGCAAGTCAAACTTTAAAAAAAAATAAATGCGCCTCATTTACCTCCTCCTCTTTTCAATAAGCATAACTACCTCTTTTGCGCAAAACTGCCGCGGCACAATGAACCCGAGGATGTTTCAAACGCAATTGCAGCAGCTAAGAACATTGCCACAAGAATCGGCACGGTTTAGAACTGCCATGCAATCTCTCGAACCTTTTTGTCTGAGCAGCGCACAGGTTTTTCAGGTTTGTCAATTGTTGGGACAAGATGCTTACAGAATCGATTTTGCGTACTCAAGTCATCAGCGGGTGTTGGACCCTGAGAATTTCTACGATGTATATGATGCTTTTGAGCTCTTTAGCAGTGCTTTTCGGC
>CALCGD010000269.1 GCA_937900875.1 uncultured Flavobacteriales bacterium | reverse complement strand
GAAGAGTTATTATCAGAAACAATCGTCTTAAGAGACTGATTGAGATTAAAGCTCCTGAGGTAATCTTGAGAAACGAGAAGCGTATGCTTCAAGAATCTGTTGATTCACTTTTCGATAACTCTAGAAAATCGTCTGCTGTTAAAACCGAATCAAACAGAGCACTGAAATCACTTTCAGACTCATTGAAAGGTAAGCAAGGACGTTTCCGTCAGAACCTACTTGGAAAGCGAGTTGATTATTCTGCACGTTCTGTAATTGTTGTAGGACCGACATTGAAAATGCACGAATGTGGTATTCCAAAAGGAATGGCTGCAGAACTTTACAAGCCGTTCATCATCCGTAAGATGATTGAGCGTGGTATCGTGAAAACCGTGAAATCAGCTAAGAAATTGGTTGATAAGAAAGATGCTGTTGTTTGGGATATTCTAGAGAACGTTCTTACCAACCATCCTGTAATGCTAAACAGAGCCCCAACTCTTCACAGATTGGGTATCCAGGCATTTCAGCCAAAACTAATCGAAGGAAAAGCAATTCAGCTTCACCCATTGGTTTGTACGGCATTCAACGCGGATTTTGATGGTGACCAAATGGCTGTTCACTTACCACTTGGTAATGCAGCAATCTTGGAAGCTCAAATGTTGATGCTTGCTTCTCACAACATCCTTAACCCTGCAAATGGTGCGCCTATCGCTGTACCATCTCAGGATATGGTTTTGGGTCTGTATTACATGACCAAGTTAAAGGTGAGTACTAAAGAGGAGATCGTTAAGGGAGAAGGAATGACCTTCTATTCTCCAGAAGAAGTAATCATTGCGCACAACGAAAAGCGCGTTGATCTTCATGCTGGTATTAAGGTTAGAATTGCTTCTGAAGAAGAAGGTGGAAAAGCCGAAATCGTAGAAACTACTGTTGGTAGAGTTCTATTTAATCAAGTTGTTCCTAAAGGAGTAGGTTACATCGATGAGTTGCTTACTAAGAAAGCACTTAGAGATATTATTGGAGACATTATCTACAAAGTAGGTATGGCCGAATCTGCTCGTTTCTTGGATAGAGTTAAAGAACTTGGTTTCATGAGTGCATTCCGTGGTGGACTTTCGTTCAACTTGGGTGATGTTTTGATTCCTGAAGCTAAGGTTCCGATGATTGAGAAAGCGCAGGAACAGGTTGATGAGGTAATGAACAACTTCAACATGGGTTTCATTACAAACAATGAGCGTTACAATCAGATTATCGATATCTGGACACATACCAACTCTCGTTTAACTCAAACTTTGATGAAGCAAATGACAGACGATAAGCAAGGCTTTAACTCTGTTTATATGATGCTTGATTCTGGTGCACGTGGATCAAAGGAGCAGATTCGTCAGCTTTCTGGTATGCGTGGTCTTATGGCCAAGCCGCAAAAATCTAGTGCAACAACACAAGAGATTATTGAAAACCCAATTCTCTCTAACTTTAAGGAAGGTCTTTCTGTACTTGAGTACTTTATTTCTACTCACGGTGCTCGTAAAGGACTTGCGGATACAGCCCTTAAAACTGCCGATGCGGGTTACCTAACAAGAAGACTAGTTGACGTTGCTCAAGATGTAGTTATTACAGATGAAGATTGCGGAACCTTGCGTGGTCTTATTGCAATTCCACTTAAGAAAAACGAGGATATCATTGAATCACTTCATGATAGAATCCTTGGAAGAACGTCATTACATGATGTAATTGATTATGAGACAGGCGATGTTATAGTTGAGTCTGGAGAACTTATTCATGAGCCAGAGGCGAAAGCTATCGAAGCTGCAGGAATTGATTCAGTGGAAATTCGTTCGGTTCTTACCTGCGAAACGGTTAAAGGATGCTGTACTAAATGCTACGGAAGAGACCTTTCTACTGGTAGAGTTGTTAAGAAAGGATCGGCTGTTGGAGTAGTTGCTGCACAGTCAATTGGTGAGCCGGGTACACAGCTTACACTTCGTACGTTTCACGTAGGTGGTGTTGCATCTCACATTGCATCTGAGTCTCAGATTAAAGCAAAAGCAGATGCTACCGCAGAATTCGATGAACTAAGAACAATTAAGAGTGCTGATGGAGAACACCATGTTGTTATTGGTCGTTCGGCAGAACTTAGATTGATAAATAAGAAAACAGGTGTTCTTGTTGCTACACATAACGTTCCTTACGGTTCAAAACTGTACAAGAAGGATGGAGACCTCGTTAAGAAAGACGACCTTATTTGCGATTGGGATCCGTTTAACGCGGTAATCGTTTCTGAAATTGATGGTAAGGTTGTATTTGACAACCTAGTTGACGGAATGACTTACCGAGTTGAGTCTGATGAGCAGACTGGTTTCAACGAAATGGTTGTAATCGACTCAAAAGACAAGAAGCTTATTCCGGCCATTCAAGTTGCAGGAAAAACGAAAGAACTTAAGAATTACAACATGCCGGTTGGAGCGCACATCGCGGTTCAAGAAGGACAAACAGTAAAAGCTGGAGATACACTTGTTAAGATTCCTAGAGTTTCAGGAAAGTCTGGTGATATTACCGGAGGTCTGCCAAGAGTTACAGAGCTTTTCGAAGCACGTAATCCTTCTAATCCAGCTGTAGTTTCTGAAGTTGATGGAGTTGCATCTTTTGGTAAAATCAAAAGAGGTAACAGAGAAATCATTATTGAAACAAGAATTGGCGAAATCAAGAAATACTTGGTTTCTCTTTCTAAGCACATTCTGGTTCAGGAAAACGACTTCGTAAAGGCGGGTATGCCACTTTCTGAAGGTGCTATTACGCCATCAGACATCCTAAGAATTAAAGGGCCAACTGCTGTACAAGAGTATTTGGTAAATGAAATTCAGGAGGTTTACCGACTACAGGGTGTGAAAATCAACGATAAGCATTACGAAGTAATCGTTCGACAGATGATGCGTAAGGTTCATATTCTTGATCCGGGAGATACTAAGTTCCTAGAGAAAGAATTGGTTAACCGATACGAATTCCGTCAGGAAAACGATTGGATTTACGGAAAAATGTACGTTGAGGATCCAGGTCAGTCTGAAAACTTGAAGGCTGGACAAATCATTTCTATGCGTAAACTTAGAGACGAGAATTCGGTTCTTAAGCGTAAGGATATGAACGCGGTAGTTGCACGACCTGCAATTCCAGCTACTTCAGAACCTATCCTTCAAGGTATTACGAGAGCATCTCTTCAAACAGACAGCTTCATTTCGGCTGCATCGTTCCAGGAAACAACTAAAGTTCTTAACGAAGCGGCAGTTAAAGGAAAGATGGACGAATTGCATGGTTTGAAAGAGAATGTAATTGTAGGTCACTTGATTCCTGCTGGTACTGGTCTTCGTGAGTACGACAAATTGGTTGTCGGTTCTAAAGAAGAGTACGAAGCTTTAATGGCCGCAAAAGAAGAGGCAGAAACCGAAGCTTAATTAATCTAAACTATCAAAGGGTGGCAGATATGGTTTTAAACTATTTCTGCCACCTTTGGTTTATATAAACGTGGTATTGGCACTTTTCCATTACCAAAAAAATGAAGAAAATGGCAGACGAAAAATTAAATCCACAAGGACAACCAGGTCAGTTGAGTATAGAATTAAGTGAAGAAGTTGCGGATGGAGTTTACTCCAATTTGGCAATCATCACGCATTCAACCGCTGAGTTTGTGGTCGATTTCATTAAAGTCATGCCTAGTGTTCCAAAAGCTAAGGTTAAGTCGCGAGTTGTACTTACGCCCGAGCATGCAAAGCGCTTTATGAAAGCTTTGCAAGACAACGTGGCAAAGTATGAAGCAGAGCATGGTCAAATAAAGCACACAGAAGGGCCGCCACCGTTACCAATGAACTTTGGTGGTCCAACTGCCCAAGCATAACAATAAAACAAAAAAGAGCCGCTCATACTGCGGCTCTTTTTTGTTTACCACACACCAATCAGTTTTGCCTTCTATCTGACATTCGCTGAAACATTGGTAACTAACCGTGAATTATATGAGTAGAGAATGTCTAACTTTCGTAAACACTTTTAAAAAACAGACATGAAAAAAATTTACTCTTTGCTTGTAGGTCTAACGGTTTGCTTGGCAGCACAAGCGCAAACACCACCAGATTTTACAGCTACCGATACAGATGGTAATACACTGAATCTTTATAGCACTTTGGCAAGTGGAAAGTCTATTATGCTGGATTTCTTCTTCACTACGTGCCCACCTTGTATTGCTAATGTTCCAAACATCGAACACATATATCAGCAATTTGGGGCTGGAAGTGGGGATTTTGATATTTGGGCAATCAACGATCGAAATACAGATGCACAATTGGTTGCTTACAACGCTCAGTACGGAGTGACAAACCCCTCCGTGAGTGGTACTGAAGGTGGCGGATTAGCTGTTGTAAATAGTTATTCAGGTACATACAACTTTACAGGTTTTCCAACCTATGCGGTTATTTGTTCTGATCAGTCTGTTACGTGGGATATCTGGCCAATTTCAACCAATGCCCCTGAGATTAAAGCAGCTCTGGAAAACAATTGTGGTTTGGTAGAAAGCCCAGCGGGAATCAATGATGTGGAAAAAGTGGCCATCACTGCCGTTTATCCAAATCCATCGGTAGAATATGCTACGGTGGCCTACAAATTGGATGATAGGTCGTTGATTACTATCGAAGTGTTCAATATTCTGGGAGATTTGATTAAGACTGTTTCTCCGGGATACATCAATGCTGGTCAGAAAGAGACTTTGCTTAATGTAAGAGACCTCACACCAGGTAACTACTTCATCAAGCTTTCTATCAATAATGAGTTTAGCGATGTAATGAAGCTGAATGTGATGAGATGATCACCTAATTTGTATGATACAGAAAGGCCACAACGTTATTCGTTGTGGCCTTTTTGCTTTATATCCATACCGTTAAAGATGTATGTATTTTCGCAACTTTCAATGCACGCATTCTATTTTAAACCATGAAGAAGATTCTTTTCCCAATAATTACATTACTAATTGTTTCGGTCGCTACCGCTCAAATGGTCATCGACCCAAAAAACATTGACATCGTTAGAGATGAATTTGGAGTGCCGCATATTTTTGCGAAAACCGATGCCGAAGTGGCATATGGTTTGGAATGGGCCACAGCTGAAGATGATGTCGATAATGCTCAATTTATGTTGAGCGCAATGAGAGGTCAGTTAGGTCTTAAGCAAGGTGTAGATGGAGCTAAAATTGATTTTGCAGTTCAGTTTTTTGGGGTGGTTGATTTTGTAAACGAGCACTATGAAGAAAGTATTCCGGAAGATTTAAAACGCTTGCTTGAAGGAGCTGCGGCTGGAGCTAATGCTTATTTCTATGCACATCCAGAAGAAGTCTGGAACAAAAACATGCTTCCAGTTAGGCCGCAAGATTTTGTGACCGGTTACATGCTCGCCATGGGATTAATGGGAGGTGTACAAGGAACTGTTGAGAAAATGGTGGATGGTCGTATTCAAAATGATGTTCCAAAAGGCGAGGATGGCATTGGATCTAACGCCTATGCCTTTAACTCAAATATTACGGCCGATGGGAATACCTATCTAGCTGTGAATGCCCATCAACCTATTGAAGGCCTTTTATCGTGGTATGAGGCGCATGTTTGCTCCGAAGAGGGGTGGAACATGGTTGGAGGTCTTTTTCATGGCTCTCCGACCATCTTTTTAGGCACAAACGAAAATTTAGGCTGGGGGCACACAGTTGGTAACCTTGACGAGAAAGATGTTTTTAAACTCAAAATGCATCCAAAGAAAAAACGTTGGTACTCTCTTGATGGAGAATGGCATAAGCTAGAGAAGAAACGAGCTAAATTGAAGGTTGCTCTTGGGAAAAATGGCTGGTTCAAAATTACCGTGGGTAAAACGTTTTGGAAGAGTATGTATGGACCAACAATGGAAAATGAGCATGGGTTTTTCTCCCTCAGAATGCCTGCACTTATGAACATCAACCCAATTGTTCAATGGTACAGAATGAACAAGGCACAAAACTTCACCGAGTTTAAAAAAGCAATAGACATACAAGGGCTATCCCGCATGAATATTACTTACGCGGATAAGAACGACACGATATTCTTCATCTCAAGTGGACATATTCCAAATAGAGCAGATGGCTACGATTGGAATAGGGTAGTGCCGGGCGACACGTCTCTCACGCTTTGGGATTCTTATTTACCAGTGGACAGCTTTGCTCAATTTCTTAACCCAGAATGTGGGTGGGTTTTTAACACCAATAATTCTGGTTTTGAAGCAACCGCTAAGTCAGAAAACGGAAAACTGGAAGACTACAATCAGCACATAGGCTACCTCAACAAGTTCAATAACAGAAGCTTGCGGACATATGAGATTATGGAGCAAGAATACAGCAACAAGAAAATCGACTATGAAGGTTTTAAGAGGCTAAAACTGGACCATACTTACCCACAAAGAATGACGTATCGGGGGGAGTTTTGGATGGACGAATTGTTTGCAATGGATAAGGCGAAGTATCCTGAAATAGCTGATGCTATTGACCGAATTGCCAACTTCGATAAAACCGCAGATACCTTGGATAGGAACTTTCCGGTGTTGCTTATGACCATTTACGAATTGCTCGATTACAACGGTAACCTGCGAAATGAAGCCGCAAGCGATCCAGAAAAGCGCATTGCAATGTTTGCGGATTGCATCACAAAGGCGCAAGCTAAATTGATTGAAAAGTTTGGAACCATCGACATTGCCCTACGCCAACTTCAAGTATTAGAGCGAAACGGTAAATCAGTCGCTATGGCTGGTGGGCCGGATGCGCTACGAGCGGTATTCGGACATTTTATGGAAGATGGTAGGAACCGAATGGTAGCAGGAGATGGTTATTTTCAACTGGTTCGGTTTACCAAGGATGGTCCCATAATAGAAACGGCAAGTCCGTTCGGAGCTTCCAACAAGAAAGACTCGGCTCATTATACCGATCAAATGTCTGCGTTTGGTAGGCATGAAATGAAAAAAATGAGTCTTGATAAAGAAGAAATCTACAAAAACGCTAAGAGCGTTTATCATCCAGAATAAAATCAAACGTGCACTAAAGCAGTTTCAACGATAGGCTTACATTTGCAATCGCTTAATGGCTCCGTAGTTCAACTGGATAGAATCTCAGATTTCGGCTCTGAGGGTTAGAGGTTCGAACCCTCTCGGGGTCACC
>CALCGD010000268.1 GCA_937900875.1 uncultured Flavobacteriales bacterium | reverse complement strand
TTAACAGTCAGATGCTCTAACCAGCTGAGCTAAGGAGGAATTTAAGGGCTGCAAATGTAGTTTGCTCGGTCATATAATCCAATACCTTTGTCAAAAATTTTCAGACCTATAAAAATGAGCTTACTTACTGTTGGAACTGTTGCCTTTGATGCTATTGAAACTCCTTTCGGAAAAACGGACAAAATCGTAGGAGGAGCAGCTACTTATATTGCTTTAGCTGCTTCTTACTTCACTAAACCAATTAACATGGTTTCTGTGGTTGGAGATGATTTCCCAGCGGATGCGTTGGAAAACCTCAGAGCCCACGGAGCAAACACTGATGGAATTCAGGTAAAACAAGGTGAGAAGACCTTTTTCTGGAGCGGTAAGTACCATAACGATATGAATAGTCGCGATACGTTGGCAACAGAATTAAACGTTCTTGCTGATTTTGAGCCTAATGTTTTGGATTCTTATCAGGACTGTGAGTTTTTGATGTTGGGAAACCTTACTCCTGCTGTGCAGATTTCGGTTATCAATCAACTCAAAAATCGTCCAAAATTAGTTGTGCTTGATACCATGAACTTTTGGATGGACATCGCTTTAGAGGAGCTAAAAACCGTTCTGAAGAGAGTGGATGTACTTACTATTAATGACGAAGAAGCACGTCAATTATCAGGCGAATATTCTTTGGTAAAAGCCGCTCAGGTTATACTTGAAATGGGGCCATCTTACCTTGTAATTAAGAAGGGTGAGCACGGAGCTTTGTTGTTTAATAAAGAGTCCGTTTTCTTTGCTCCTGCTCTTCCGTTAGAAGAGGTTTTTGACCCAACTGGTGCCGGGGATAGCTTCGCAGGCGGATTCATCGGTTACCTGGCTAGTACACGAGACATTTCGTTCGACAATATGAAACGAGCAATCATATTTGGCTCAGCAATGGCCTCTTTCTGTGTAGAGAAATTTGGAACTGAAAGGTTGATTAATCTTACCCAAGATGAAATCGATGACAGAGTTCAAGATTTCATTGATCTTGTTCAGTTTGATATTTCGTTAGTTAACGACTAAGCGAACCGAACCATAACCTGGTTCTTCTCTACGGTTTTCCCTTTTTCAACCTCAACAGATGCCACGATGGCATCTGCTGGTGCCTTGATTACGTTTTCCATTTTCATTGCCTCCAGTACAAGTATGCGATCACCTTTTTTCAGTTCGTCCCCTGCAACAATATCTATGCTAAGCACCAGTCCGGGCATAGGAGCTTTGAGCTCATTTACCTTGCTACCCGCTCCTTTTTCCATACCGAGCTTCTTGAGTAGCTCGTCAAATTGGCCAATCGTTTCGGACTGATACATGATGCCATTTACCTTGATTCCTCTTTTGCCGTCCGTTTCAGGCAAAACCTCAACGTTGTAAGATTTCGAATCCTTTAATACGTGATAAACACCGTTTCCCAATTCGGCTACATCCCACTTAAAATCTGCACCGTTCAAATTACCGGAATCTTGTTTGTCATTGGTAAACTCAACCAGAAACTCCAACTCTTCAATCCTAATTCGTTTGCTCATCTCTTAAATGTCGCTAATTACCGTTCGTATCTGAGGGCATACGCTATTTTTGCCGCCTATTAAAAAATCAAAGAAAAGAATAGAATGAGAATTCTAACCAACAATACCACATTACTGGTCTTCCTAGCTGTAATTGGTCTTAGTTTTTCCGCTTGCAAAACGCAAAAAGAATCAACCTCAGCGACTGCCAATGCTCCTCAGGTTGAAACTGTCGAAGTTGAAGCAGAAGAGACCGAAACTCGTCCCTACCAAGCTGCAAATACCCGCACCTTCGATCTTATTCACACTAATCTTGACGTGAAATTCGATTGGCAAAAACAGCAACTTATAGGAAAGGCAAGCCTTGTGCTACGTCCTTATTTCTACTCCACAAATAAGCTGGTGCTAGATGCTAAGGGCTTCGATTTAAGGTCAGTGAATATCAAGAAAAATGGACAGCTACAATCGCTTAAGTACACATACGACAGCGAAAAGATTTTCATTGAGTTAGACAAGGAATACACTAGAAATGAAAGCCTAGAGATTTGGGTTGATTATGTAGCGAAACCAGAAGAAATAGAAGCCGAGGGAAGCGCTGCCATTTCAGATGCAAAGGGTCTGTATTTTATTAACCCTGCGGGCGAAGACAAAGACAAGCCACAGCAGATTTGGACACAAGGCGAAACAGAGTCTAGTTCGTGCTGGTTTCCTACCATCGATTCTCCAAATGAGAACATGACTCAGGAAATAAAAATTACGGTAGAAAGTCGTTATGTCACCCTTTCCAATGGTCTACTTACAAGTTCAAAACCGAATGGTGACGGCACAAGAACGGACACTTGGAAGCAAACCAAGCCGCATGCCCCGTACTTGGCTATGATGGCTGTCGGAGAATTTGCTGTGGTAAAAGACAAGTGGAAGGGCATTGATGTCGATTACTATGTTGAGCCAGCTTACGAGCCTCATGCAAAAGCCATTTTTGGCGAAACACCTACCATGCTAGAGTTCTATTCTACCGTGTTGGATTACCCTTATGCTTGGGAAAAGTACAGCCAAGTAGTTGTACGGGATTACGTTTCGGGTGCTATGGAAAACACAACGGCTACCATTCATGGCGAGTTTCTTAATAAGACACAACGAGAGCTAATAGACGGTGATAATGAAGAAATCATTGCACACGAATTATTTCACCATTGGTTCGGAGATTTAGTTACCTGCGAAAGTTGGAGTAACCTGCCTCTAAACGAATCTTTTGCCACCTACGGAGAATATTTATGGCTGGAGCATCGCCACGGTAGAGATGCTGCCGATAAGCACGGAAACGAACAAATGAGACAATACATCGCCTCTGTTAAACAAACGGGTCATGTTGACATGATTCGATTCTATTATGACAATAAGGAAGACATGTTCGATGCCCACTCCTACAACAAAGGGGGACGAATTCTTCACATGCTTCGTAAAACAATTGGTGATGAAGCCTTTTTTAAAGGACTGAATTTATACCTCCGCCAAAACGAATACAAAGCTGTAGAAATGCACCAGCTAAGATTAGCCATGGAGCAAATTACTGGCGAAGATTTGAACTGGTTTTTCAATCAATGGTTTTTCAATCAGGGACATCCAGATTTGAAAATTGAGCACAACTATGATGACGCTAGCAAGACATATGCGGTTACCATCACGCAAAATCAAGATATAAAAGAGTTTCCGTTGTACAGAATTCCGATGGATGTAGACATCTATTTCGGAGGGGCAGTTAATCGAACCAGAATTGACCTAACTGAGCAAGAGCAGGTTTTTGAGTTCGCTGTTTTAGGCAAGCCATCTCTTGTAAAGGTTGACGCTGAGAATATGGTATTAGGCACCATCAACGAAACATTATCGGATGATGAGAGCCTTTTTATGCTGAAGAATTCTCCGTTTTATATCGATAAGGCGAAAGCAATGAACAGTCTAAAGACAAATTCAAGTCCTGAGGTGATTGAAGTCTTATTTGCCACACTTGAAGATGAATATTGGGCAACCAGACGCAAGGCTCTTCAAAGCATTCAAGCAAAAACAATCACTGATACATCACTACTTAAGAACAAGCTTATTTGGCTTACTCAGAAAGATGAAAAATCATCAGTTAGAGCAGAGGCAATTACAGCCTTAGCAGAAAAGTTCAGTTCAGATAAAAATGTGCAAGCGGTGATAGAAGGGGCCATGAAAGATCAATCTTACCTGGTATTGGGAGCTGCACTTAGCGGTGTTGCTAAATACGACCAACCAATGGCATTGGCAAAAGCAAAAAAGATTGAAGCAGACGCTTCTGGCTCGCTCATTTCGGCTATTGCAACTCTTTACTCACAACATGGAGGCACAGAGGAAATGGCATTCTTCTCAAGAGCTTACGACCAAATCTCAGACCCGAATAACAAGTACGTGTACGTACAAATTTTTGGGAAATACTTGCTAAACCAAGACGTGAGCACTCAAGCAAAAGGCTTAGATATGTTGGAGGATATCTCTCTTAACGAAGGCGCTTGGTGGATGAGACTTTCCGCAATTCAAGTGTTAATGGGATTGCGTCAATCTGCCGAAGTTGTAGATTCTCCAGAAGCAAAATCATTAACAGAGCGAATAGGAATGATAGTTGAAAAGGTCAAAGCTTCTGAATCGAATGCCATGATAATTGGGATGCTAGGTAACTAAGCCGAGCACAACCAAATTGTTAAATGAACGAGTGGCGCTAAGCATCTCTTTAAGACCTTTACAGCTAGCTACTTTATTCCTTCCAGCGTAGCTTTAATTCCTTCATCTAAAGGGAAAAATACACGTGCTGTCATTGCCACAGTACGTGCAGAATCAACGTACGCGTTTAGTATTAGATGGTCTATGTAATAAACCACAGCATCCTTCAGTAATGGCGATGTTGCCGGGTCTGGCACATAATCAATGTCCCTGTATCGTTGGTCAAGCACCGGAAAACTCTCCGCTATATCTTTTTCGGCATCATACGTAGCGCTTTGCCGCAATTCAGAAACTCCTTTGGCGAATAGCACATACGGATCGTTTGGCACAAAATTTAAAATCTGCTTGTAAGTGTAAAGAGCCTTACGATGGTCGTCACTTGCTTCGTATTCCTTAGCGAAAGCAACACCTTCTCGTTTCATCGTTTCAAAATACTCTAGATTATTCTCAACAATAGTATTGTCCTTATCTTTTTGAACCGCCTTACCAGCATATTTTAAGGCGTTTTTTAACGGTGCAGAGAACCGCTCTTGTAGCTTCTCAAGGTCAGAATTATGTATTGCGTAATAGCACATAGAGGCCCACAAATAGGGCTCTGGCTTTTTTCGATGCTTATCGTTGTCAATCAGAGATTCGGCAGACTCAAGTGCTGACTCAAAGTTTCCTTTCTCAAATTTTTTGGCGACAGCCGTAAATTCAGGATTATCTATCTGCCCAAATACATTGGTGGCTAATAAAAAGGGGAATAAGGCTACTAAAACTGGTTTCATTTACTAATCACGAGTCTCTCGCTGGTTGTATAATTTCCATTTGTTGATTGGATAATATACAAACCCGATGCCAAAGCGGAAAAATCAGCAGTCACATTGGCCGCAGTAATTTGCTCTGTTGCAATAATTCGTCCTGTAAAATCTGTGATTACGTAGTCCGCACCGACTAATTCTGAAGCAAAAGAAATTTTCGTTAATCCAGAAGTTGGGTTTGGATATACCCGAGTCCTGACGGCAAGTTGCTCGTTTTCGATAGACGTAGGGGAATAGCTGGAGTTTTCTAACTCAAGGATTGAATGAGTAAAAGGAGATGTGTTTGACCATGATGAGCCACTGGTAGCAACAAACACTCGGCCGTCAGGGGCAACACAAAGGTCTCTTAGCCTATTTAAAAGACCCTGATTGAAACTTGATGTTGGATTGTTTGCATGTGCAGTATTGAACATTATCTCTTGGTCCACAACAGTGGTTCCGTCCACGTTGTCTAACTCAATAACCTTGATGTGTTCCGCCTTAAGAACAGCCATCAAAATTTTCCCTTGCCATTCTGGAATTGCTGGATGATTGTAATAAACGATATCGGATGGTGCTATTGTTGAGCCAGAATACCAAATTGCTAAAGGGTCCTGATAATCAGTCATTGTATTACAAGCTGCCATTTCGCTTGTGGAGTTACAAAATCCAGCAACATCAGGCCAGCCATAATTGCCACCAGGAACAATAATATTGAACTCATCATCGGTCGTTGGTCCGTGCTCCGAGCTGTAAATGGTACCATTTGGCGCAATCAAAAGACCTTGAGCATTTCTGTGCCCTTTGCTATAAACGTAGCTCGTAGGCCCAAATGGGTTGTCAGATGGGATTGTGCCATCTAGATTCATTCTCAAAATCTTTCCATTCAGCGCGTTATCATCTTGAGGAGAAGACTGGTTTTGGTAGTCTCCTGTTGTAGCTAACATGGTATTATCCGGAAGAATCAATAATCGGCAGCCAATGTGCGTGCTGTTTCCGTTGATGTTATCTAACAAAATCATTGGAGACCCTAGCGTGTTGCTTGTGCTATTGTAGGTGTATCTCACAATTCGCTCTTTCACGCCTCCACTTGAATATGTGTATGCAAGAAAAACATACGGATTATTCTCAAAATCTGGATGAAGTTGAAGGCCTAACAACCCTGCCTCTGATTGATCGTAAACGGCATTGCTCAAATCCAAAATGGTAGTTCTCGCTCCCGTTTCTGGGTTTAATCTGCTTACTCTTCCTGATCTTTCAGTCATCCAAATAAAGTTATCCGGACCCCATTGAATCTCCCAAGGAATATCTATTCCATTAGATGAGTTTGACCCCTGAATAACAACTCTAACGTCTAGTGTAGTGTTGCCAACGGTAAGAGTGCTTGGTTGTGCAAGTGCAACCAGAGAGATTAGACAAGAAAGAATTGTTGAAATCGTAAATATTTTCATCATGAGTTTTGAAGTATAGTCCAAATATAAATGCTTGTTCCGTGAATCTCGTACATCACCATGGATTGGTGGCCCAAATTGTCACTTCAGGCACAAAGCCTCGATTATCAATTCTGAGCTGCGAGAGAATTTGATCCGCTATTTCTTTTGGTCGTAGTTTATTTGCCACTTCATCTCGAGGCAATCCATCTGTTTTTCCAAAGGCCGTAGTAACTTCAGAAGGATTAACATGCATAACACGAACATTATACGGCCGTAAATCCGCTTGCCAACATTGGCTAAGACCGCGTAACGCAAATTTTGAAGACGCATAAATGCTGCCCTTAGCATACCCTTTCAAAGAAGCTGTTGAGCCAATATTCACAATGTTCCCTGATTTTTGATCCTTAAAAATGCTTGCTGCTGCCTGCCCCATCATTGCGGCACCAAAAACGTTGGTTTGATAAACTCGAAGCATATCTTCCATGTTTAAGTTTCCTATTTCTGCCCAACCTGCACCAAATCCGGCATTGTTAATCAAAATGTCTAACCTACCCTCGTTTTCCATGATGGTAGAAACAATATGGTCAATGTCTTTTTGTACAGAAACGTCAGAAAGTACTCCAGTCGCTTTAGTTTCTGCAGCAGCAGCGTTAAGCCGTTCCTCATTTCTACCCGTGATGTAAACCACAGCTCCAGCATTTACAAGCTGCCTAGCGACTTCTTTACCAATGCCATTACTACCCCCGGTTACAAGGGCTACCTGATTCTTTAATTCCATTCTTATAAAATCTTGATCCTGAGTTATTGTTCGATCTGAACCTGAGAAAAATTTCTGTAGCCCATAAAATTGCTCCCAAATCCCTTAAGGTTGGCTCGGTAAATTGTGTAGGATTCATACCCAGCAGATTCTTCTTCCCTAACCATTATATATTTCGGGTTTTTGCCTGAAAAATTAGCCATTTGACTTTCCAAAACATCTCTTACGGGGTCTAGGTAGAGCCCAGAAACCACATCTAGTTGACCTTCTAAAAATTGTTCTAATTGGTTTGATTTTGTAGAGACGGTTTTAACGATTAACGTATCCAAATACGGAAGGTGATTTCCAAAAGCATCAGTCTGATAATATTCATCATTTCTAACCAAGAGCATTTCTTTTCCAACTGTTTTCATTACAAACGGGCCTGCTCCTATCTTCGACTCACTCCCGTACTTAAGCATTGCTTTCTCAGCTATAGCCGCTGTTGAAGGCTGTGCTAACACGAACAGAAAGGACTGTTCTGGTTTTATTAACCGAATACGGAGTGTATAATCATCAATAACCTGAACCCCCGAGATTTCAGAGGCTTCTCCATTATGAAAAGCATCAGCCCCTTCAACTCTATTTGCAAAAGTTGTTTCAAATGCTCCAAGTTCGTCCTGGCCGCAAAGTTGCTCAAAGCTGTATTTAAAATCTTCAGCTGTAATCTCTCTGTTACCGCTTCCGAAACAAGCGTCTTTGTGGAACAAAACGCCTTTTCGCAAATTGAATACGTAGGAGGTCTTCTTATCGTCAATAGACCAGCTTTCGGCAATAGCCGGAACAACATCTAATAAACCGGGGTCAAGGTTTACAAGCCCACAGTGAATATGTGTTCCTATCTCGGAAGAAGACGCATCCGTGATGGCACTAGGAATTACAAACCCAATTGGGGTAGAAACCGTTACTGTCAAGACCCCCCCAACAGAAACATCTCCATGAGAAACACGCTCTTCGCTACCTGAGCCCATGCGGGCACAAGAATAAAACGTAACCGTAGCGATAAAAACGAGTACAAGTGCTGACGTGAATGAAAGTTTCATTGTATTGAGTGTGTACACAAGTTTAACGGTTATGGGCAAGGAATGCAAGGCGGTATTATGTCGAATATTCAGTGACCAGAATCAAATTTGTACTTAGGCACGTGTTTTGAATTATCTTTGCAACCCCGTAATATTGTCTGTTACTAACATGTTTTCCACAAAAATGACACGATTCACACCTACCACTAAGCAAATTCTTCCACTATTATTTGCTCTTTGTGCATTGCCTTCACTGGCCGGTACAATCCTTCTAGAAGGAAACTACCATGGTAGAAACCTTTACGTTCAAAACCCTTTTGCCTCAGAAGGTGTTGGTTTTTGCACATTTGAAGTAAAGGTTAATGGGCAGACGACTACGGACGAAATTAACTCTAGTGCTTATGAGATTGATTTAAGCTTTTTTCAACTTGAACTTGGCGCAGCTGTAGAGATTAGAATTTCGCACAAGGACGACTGCAAACCAAAGGTTGTTAACCCAGAAGTTTTAAAGCCAATGAGCACCTTCGATGTTGCGTCAATGGGCATTAGCAAGCAGGGTCTATTAGAAATTACTACCACGAATGAAACAGGAAAACTGCCATATATAATTGAGCAATTTCGTTGGAATAAGTGGGTTGAGGTAGGTGAGTTTGAAGGAAAAGGTAACCCAGAAAAGAACGAATATGAAGTTCAGCTTTCTACGGTTCACTCAGGTCAAAATAGATTCAGAGTTAAGCAAAAAGACCATAGAAGTAAACCAAGATATTCTTTCGAATCGAAACTAAACTCTCCGCTTCCAGAAATCACATTCCAACCTGGAGATGGTAAAAAAGCAACGGACGCCATTAACTTTTCAGATGTTACGCTCTATGAGATTTACAACGGGTACGGAAATATTGTTGCCAAAGGTGTTAGTAAACGAGTGGATGTTTCTGGTCTTGACAAGGGAGAATACTACCTGAATTTTGGAACTGCCACGGCTACCTTTAAGCACTAAAATCATCTTCATAGATAATCAAAAGCCGGCCATAAGAGTCGGCTTTTTTATTTTGCGCCATGAACCACATCGAACATTTAGGAATTGCAGTCAGGAGCTTAAAAGATTCAATTCCTATTTATGAAAAGCTTTTAAACACGCCTTGCTACAAGCAAGAAACGGTCGAGTCAGAGTCCGTAATCACTGCCTTTTTTAAAACCTCCTTCAACAAGATTGAGCTGTTACAAGCAACGTCTGAGACTAGCGCCATTGCAAAATTCATTGAAAAACGAGGAGAAGGCATGCACCATGTGGCTTACGCAGTCGATGATATTCATGTCGAAATGCAACGCCTAAGGGCTGAAGGATTTCATCTTTTGAACGAACAACCAAAACGAGGTGCAGACAACAAGCTCATCTGTTTTGTCCACCCTAAGGACTCTTCTGGCGTACTTATCGAGCTCTGCCAGGAAATTTCAGAATAAATCTAGGATTGTTTCTCCCTTATCTGCCCTTAGGTGGTACACGTTTAGTCCAACCTTCCTTGCGCCTTCAATGTGTTGCAATGAGTCATCAATAAAAACAGTCTGCGCTGGAACGTAGTCCTGATCCTTAATCACAAATTCGAAAATGCTCGGTTCTGGTTTCCTCATCCCCATTCGACATGAATAATACACATAATCAAAATAGCCAGTCAGGTTCCTCAAACCGTGCGCTTTTTTTAGCGCTGTTTCAAAAGATTGAACGTGTATTTCATTTGTGTTGCTCAAAAGTGAAATGCGCCTCTCAGCACGCAACTTCCCCAAAGCCTTAAGTCTTTCAACCGGTAAATCCAACAACATTGCATTCCAAGCATTGTCAAGTATTTCGTCAGAAATGGTTTCATTAAATACACTTCTCAATCCATCTCTGAACGCTGATGATGCGATTTCACCCCTCTCAAACTTGTCGAACAAATTGGTCTGATTAAGCTGTGAATAGCTTTGGTCAAATTCCTCAATGCCCAATTTCCGAAATGCATCAATTGTCCGCTGATAATCGAGATTCAGAATCACTCCTCCTAAATCGAAGATGATGTTTTTGTAGTCAGATGGCTTCAATTGTCGTATTGTATCAGAGCGGTCAAATATATACTTTTGGCGTCCGTTCAAATTGAACGGAAACGCACATAAAGTGCGGGCCTATAGCTCAGCTGGTTAGAGCACTTGACTCATAATCAAGGGGTCCCAGGTTCAAGCCCTGGTGGGCCCACCAAAAGCCCCCTCATTTGAGGGGGCTTTTTACTTGTCTAGTCACGTGTTTGAGTATACCTTGTATTTGGACGTGACCAACATCTATTTTTTGGGTCTAAACAATAAACAAGCAGGTTTTAATCAAAAAACAATAAAAATGAAAAAACTATTCACCCTCATACTACTTACTGTTTCAGCAGCAGGCTTTTCTCAGCAGCAAATAAAAATTACCGAGGCGGTGGTTGCCATTGACGGAACGAGTCGAAACAGTCTTGCCGTAATAATTTCGGGTTCTAATGCCGATGACATTAAGAAAGCTTGGAAGAAAAGGCTGAAGGATCTCAAAGGAAAAGTCTCTGATAAAACAATCATTTTTGGTGACAATTGTAAGTTAAAAGAAATGGGTGACAACTCGTTTGACGTGTATTCATTGGTTGAAGAAGCTACAGACCAAGGCGTTCGTTTAGTTGTCGCGTTCGACCTTGGAGGAGCTTATTTAAGCACCGCCAACCATCCGGGCCAGTATCCTGCTGCAGAAAAGCTAGTATATGATTTTGCGATAGAACAAGCCAGACAAGTTGTCTCAGATGAAATTGAAGCATCCGCTAAATTTTTAAAGGGCTTTGAAAAAGAGCTGGTTGGACTGGAAAAAGAAAAAGCCGATCAGGAGTCTAGCATCAGGGATTACGAGAAGAAAATTGAGGAGGCTAAAACGGCTATTGAACAAAACTTGGGTAACCAAGCCAACAAAAAGAAGGAAATTGAAGGAATGAAAGCCATAATAACCGAGTTAGAGGTTAAGCTAAAGGCCATCAAATAACACCCGATGAGATTGACAAATGAAAGCGGCTTCGGTCGCTTTTTTTGTATCTATGAATGATGAAGATCCTCTCCCTGTTTATTGTGCTTCTAATTCCATTTCTATCCGTAGGGCAAAACTGGACTGTTGCCGAGGTGGCTAGTTTACCCGAACCAGTATCCAACAATGCTGTTTGTGAGGGGTTTTCTTCCGAGGGCTCGTTTATTTATTCGTTTTCAGGTATTGATTCTACGCTTTTATCAAGTGGGATTCACCTAAAATCTTGGAGAGTAAATACTTCAACTTTACAAGTAGTGGAGCTGGATAATCTGCCTGATACCCTTGGCAAAATTGCCGCTGCTGCCAGTCGAGTAGGAAACATCATCTACATTATTGGTGGCTACCATGTACTTCCAAACGGAAATGAAATATCATCTCATCGGGTACATCGATTTGACATTACTCAGAATCAGTTTATTACGGATGGTACTGAAATTCCCGTGCCGATTGATGACCATGTACAGGCCGTTTACCAAGACAGTTTAATCTTCGTAGTTACTGGGTGGAGCAACAATGCTAACGTGCCAAACGTGCAGGTTTACAATACTTATTTAGATTCTTGGTCGGTTGGAGAGCCCGTTCCCAACAACAATAACTATAAGTGCTTTGGGGCTTCGGGAGAAATTTTGGGGGATACGCTGTACTATTTCGGAGGGGCTGCTGGATTCAATTTTGTGGCTCAAACCGAACTGAGAAAGGGGTTTATCAATCCATTAAATCCAGCCGATATTACATGGTCTGAGGCTGAACCCGAACCCATAATAAGCGGGTATAGGGCTGCTGCCTGTACCACTTCAGAAGCCGTGCATTGGTTGGGTGGCTCAACCGTTACGTACAATTTCAATGCTGTGGCTTATAATGGTTCTGGACAAGTACCGCCCATAAACAGAACCGTGTTTTACCACCCTACTTCTGGAGATTGGGGTAACGAAACCGATTTGCCACTGCCAATGGACTTAAGGGGTATGGCAAACACTAGCACTACCAAAAAGTATCTGATAGGCGGTATAGGACCAAACGGAACGGTGCTTTCATCCGTTTTAGAACTCAACTACCAAGGAACCCTCTCGACACATGAAAACAGCATAAACGAAACTGCAAACCTGTTCCCAAATCCATCGAATGGTATTATACGTTCGTTCAAACCTGGAACAATTCAGCTCTTTAATTCTCAAGGGCTGCTGGTGGCGACTGAAAATATCGTTGCTGACAAATCGATGAACCTATCTTGGTTGCCTAATGGACTTTATCTTGCGGTGCTCATAGAAAAGGGAAAGCTTTACAAGCAACAACTAATTTTAGCCAAATGAAATTCGGCCTATTCGTTCTTCTTTCGTGCGCCATTTTATCGAATTCAGCCCTATCGCAAGAAAGTCCCTATAACTTCAACTGGAAAAAGGATCTTATCTACTCGTCAGGAGCGGGTCTAATTTTAGCAGGTGGCGTTTTTGCCGACTATCAGACAAGGCCATTAACTGCCGCCCAAGTCAATTCGTTAGATTCTTACGCGCTTTCTGGCATTGATCGATTTGCTATAAACAATTGGAATCCGAAGGTGAAAACGGCCAGCGATGCAGTCCTTTATGCCTCTTTTGCTCTTCCCGCTTTTATGATGATAAACAAACGTGCACGAAAGGATTACCTAGTTGTTGGTTTTATTTATGCTGAGGTTGCCATGATAACCCTTGGTATTACCGAATTTGCCAAAGCGGGGGTTAAGCGCCCTAGACCATTTGTCTACAATCCTTCGGTTAGCATGCATCATAAAACCGAACGTGACGCGCGCTTTTCGTTCTTTTCTGGTCATACATCGCTTACAGCAGCATTATGCTTTACTACCGCAAAAGTCTTCTCAGATTATTCCGAAAACCACGTACACGAGGCACTTGTTTGGACTGGCGCTGCTTTAGTTCCTATCGTTGTCGGTTACTTACGTTTTGAATCTGGTCAGCATTTCCCTACAGACCTTATTGCTGGATATTTCGTTGGAGGAGCAATTGGATATTTAGTGCCGTGGTTGCATAGAAGAAAGTCAATTACAAAAGTGTTAACCATTTCACCTTATGGGTTAAATGGCGGTGGTGGCTTGTATCTTAGCTATCAATTATGAGAAGCATAATACTTCTACTTGCCATTTTTGGAATTGGCTGCAACACCCAATCTCCTGTTGACACGGACTATCGAGATGCCTTTGAGGGGGAATACATTGGAACAAGAAGCGGCTATACATGGGTCATGGGCGGAACCCAGAATTCATCTATTACCGAGGACACTGTTTTTGTTACCGCCCTAAGTGATTCGCTCATCTTAATTGATGCAACAGAAATTCAAATTCCACCTAGCGGAGAGTTTTACCAACAAGGAGGTGCTAGCGCGTCAAGCTTTTATTCTGTCCAATTTTTCTCTGGAGATAGTCTCGAAGTAGACATGAATACGGGTGGGTTGGGCGGAGGTAGCCGCTCAACGTTTTTAGGTAAAAAACAACATTAATTTACCTCTCATACTGACCCAATAACTGCATCAATTCATTCAGTTTTGGAGTAAGTACAAGTTCAGTTCTTCTGTTTTTAGCTCTACCTTCTTTCGTGCTATTATCGCTAATCGGTGTATACTCGCCTTTTCCGGCCGCTGTAACTCGCTGAGGGTCTAGGCCGCTATCTTGTAGCAAACGCACTACAGAAACCGAACGTGCAACGCTCAAATCCCAGTTGTCTTTAAACCTATTCGTCTTAATTGGAATACTATCGGTATGACCTTCAATAGCCATGTTAATGTCGGTGTTTTTAATCATCACCTCAGCAATTTTTTGAAGTGCTTCCACTCCTTTTGGCTCCACAGCATCGCTACCAGACTTAAACAGCAGTTTATCACTCATCGAAACGTAAACCTTTCCGTCTCTCATTTCAACGCTTAGCTCATCTGCATCAAAGCCCATCAATGCCTTCTTCACTCGATCAGAAAGAGCATTCATAAGCTCATCTTGCTTTCGGACAATCTCTTCAAGCATTTTTAATCGTTCTTCTCTGTTCTTCAATAATTCCTCCTTTGCATCAAGTTCTGCTTGTTTAGTCGCTAAATCGCTACTTAATCCTGCCACTTTTGCGCCCGAAGCCAGATTAAGCTGGTCGTATTCCTTCTTTGCATTGTCTAACTGTTTCGAGATGTCCGCTAATTCAGAACTGGTTTGCTCTAAATCTTTTTCCGTTGCTGCCAAAACGCCTTCCAAATCAGACGTTCGAACACAAAGTGAGTCTCTTTCGTTAACAGCCTCCTTAAACTTTTTCGATTGAAAAAATTGTTGCTGCTCAGTGTAAACATCTCCGCATGGTTTGACCGATGCACAAGACGAAATGAATGCCGCAGCCGCTGCCAGCAACAAGATTCTAGAAATATTTAGGGTTTTCATATTAGCGAGTTTTGCTCATTCAAAACTATCCTTAACAACAGACCAGTTTTAATCAGAATTGGAATGTTATTCACTATGAGTGTTTCATAGCTTTCGCAATCACCTTCATGCCTTGAATCACTTTTCGCCAGCAACCTACCAAATTTGTAATTTGCATCAGGCAACTCGAATTTAATAGCACGTTTTGTCTCCACCACCCCATGCTTAGGTCATTTACATTTATTCTCATAGTGGCGTTTATCTCAGCTCTGCAAAATGTAGAGGCGCAGGCTCAGACTACATGTGGGCCAATTTATGTGACCTCCACAGCTACCCCAGCCGGAAGTGGAACTAGAACGGACCCGGCCAATTTATTAACCGGTATTAGTATGCTAAATGCCACTGATAATATTCTGTGGTTAGCAGCTGGTTCCTACACAATAACAGAATTCATATCTATTCCCAACGATGTTACCATTGAGGGTGGTTTTGACCCTGTAACTTGGGTAAAGAGCAATGGAACTCCCACAATTATCAACCGAACCAATGCAAATGCGTTACCTCCACCGGCCAATGCATTGGTTGGATTTGCGGGGCTTAACGCGAGCGGGTTTCGCTTGCAGGATTTGACCATTAATGTGGCAGATGCTGGTTCAGCTGGTATTTCGGTTTACGGAATTTATTTAGCTGTAAGCTCCAACTACAACATCGTTCGTTGCGAAATAACTACTGGCGCAGGCGGCACTGGCTTACCTGGCTCTCCTGGCATTCCAGGAACGCCTGGCAGCCCAGGTAGCCCTGGACTTCCTGCGGGATATGAAAACGCTCCTCCTCCTGGTGGAGCAGGTGGTGTTGGAGTTAACAATGGAGGAAATGGCGGCATAAGTGCTCGATGGAACGGTTCGTCCGCAGGTGGGCAAGCTGGTAGTGGACCTGGAGGTTGCGGAGGAGCAGGTGGAAACAGTGGATCGGGAGCTAATTGTGGTTGCGGACTATTTGGTAGCAGTAACAATAACGATTGCGAGGGCAATAATCCTGTTGCTGGACAACCTGGTTCAACCGGATTGGCAGGTAGCGCAGGTTCAATCGGAACCGCTGGCGCTTTTGCTGGTGGCTACTACACATTAGGCGGGCCTGGTGGAAACGGCACTGCTGGTGGCGATGGCTGCGGTGGTGGCGGTGGCGGTGGCGGTGGCGGCCGACAGCAAGGCGGAAACGACCAAACCGGAGGTAGCGGTGGTGGTGGTGGTGCCGGAGGTGGTGGCAGTACCAGTGGCACTGGTGGCACAGGTGGTGGTGGTTCTTTTGCTGTTTTTCTTTGGAATAATGGAGTTGGGGGTGCAATAACTGACTGCTTTGCAAACCCTGGACCCGGTGGGACAGGAGGCGCTGGTGGGGCAGGCGGAGCAGGTGGTGTTGGAGGGGCCGGAGGGGCTGGTGGTCCTGGTTTTGGTTGTGGTACAAGTAATGGCGCACCTGGAGGTGCTGGTGGAGCTGGAGGTGCAGGCGGGGCTGGAGGAGCAGGAATTGCAGGGCCTAGTGTAGCCGTTTCTGAGCAAGGTGGAGGGACGCCCATAAGCGCAAATGGAACTGCAGGAGTACCTGGCAATCCACCAATCATTTCGGTAGATAATTATGGCTGTACTAACGCAGATATCACCTTCACATCACCTAGTGGTGGTGCTTGGGATTTCGGATTAGGCGCTACTCCCGCCACAGCTAATGGCAGTGGTCCATTCGCGGTTATCTATTCTACCTACGGAAGGAGAACAATCACTTTTAGTGGAACTGCATTTACAGACTTCATCGAAGTTTTTAGCGATGGCCCTACGTTGCCCACCATAACTCCTGCAAATGGAACGGTTGATGTCGGATGCCCTAATCAATTCTCAACAACTTTAACAGGCACCCAATACGATTGGAGTTTTGGACCAGCGGCTAATCCTGCCATCGAATCCGGACCAGCGCTTACCACTACTTCGGATGTGTTTTTCACCACCCCCGGAACGTATTGGATTAAGGTTACGGTGCAAACAGAATGCTGTGGACCAGTTACGGACTCAACCCAAGTAATCGTTCAGCTCAATAGTTATGATGTCACACTTACCGCGAGTTCTACTGCAATTTGCGAAGGAGATCCTATTGTGTTTACTGCAACACCCGCCACTTACGACAATTACGAGTTTTTCATTGATGGTGTATCCGTTCAAAACGGTCCGCTTGCCATCTACACTAGTTCCTCTATTCAGCAAGGAGATAGTATTTACGTAGAAGCATTTGTAGGCAGCTGTTTTGCGAATCCAAGCGATACAATTGTACCTACTGTAAATCCAATTCCGACCGTTACTCTGGCTTCAGACGACCTGGACAATGAGATTTGCGAAGGTGAAACAATCACGTTTACAGCATCACCCGCAGGACTCGGTAATTACGAGTTTTTCAATGGCGGTACGTCTCTTCAAAACGGAGTGAGCGAAATTCTTTTTGGAACGATTCCAATTAACAATAGCATCACTGTCATTGCAACAGATAATGGCTGCCCAAGTGCAGAAAGTGCCGCAATTGTTACGCAAGTCAATCCAATTCCTCAAGTCACGTTAGTCAGCTCAGATTTAAACGATAGTATTTGCGAAGGGGATGATATCATTTTCACTGCATTGCCATTGGGACTCGCAGATTATGAATTCTTCGAAGCTCTTGCCTCTGTTCAAACTGGCGTATCAAACTTTTATCAAACCAATACTCTCGTTTCTGGAACTGGGGTGACAGTAGTTGGAACCAGTGCCGAAGGATGTGTTAGCGCGGCAAGTGCCGTTATAACTACGGTGGTTAGTCCTTTCCCTAGCGTTACAATAAGCAGTTCAGATCCTGATGATGAAATTTGCCAAGGAGAATCGATAACCTTCACGGCCAACCCGTCTGGATTTGACAATTATGAGTTCTTTGATGGTGCTACTTCCGTACAGAATTCTGCTTCCGAAACATGGACCACAACTGGATTGGTTGCTGGTAACAGCATTACTGTAGAAGCCACCGACAATGGTTGTACGAGCCTAGCAAGTGCAGCAATTGTTACGAATATCATAACATCTCCAACGGTTAATCCTGGTTCAGACATTAATCTTTGTATTGATAGTCCAGACGAAACGCTAGCAGGATTTACACCAGCGGGAGGGACTTGGGCAGGCACGGGAATCTCTAATCCGACAGGTATATTTTCGCCAGCTACATCGGGCGTTGGAGTGTTTTCCCTTTCTTATTCGGTGGCTAATGCTAACTGCACAACCACCGAAACCATTACAGCTACTGTGCACGATCTACCGACAGTTTTAGCCGGTAACTACGGTCCTATTTGTGCTGGAGAAAGTGTTGGATTCAATGCCTCTGGTGCAGCAACTTACGTCTGGGACCCAGCAACTGGTTTGAACAATGCGGCAATCGGAAACCCATCAGCCTCGCCTGTTGCAACAACTGCTTACACCGTAATTGGTACAGACGCTTTTGGCTGCTTGAACTCAGACCAAACCACTCTTGACGTTGAGCCAGTTCCATCAGCAGCATTTTCTGGAAATTCGGTTTGTATTGGTGATACACTGCTCTTCGAAAACCTAACTACTCCACTTACGGGAGTCACTTTCGTCTGGAATTTTGGCGATGGGCAAACGTCTACAGATTCAATCCCTTCTGTTTTGTATCAGTCTGAAGGAACGTTTGATGTAACCATGGTGGCGACCCTCGGAAATTGCACCGATGATGCTTCCGGAACCATTACGGTAAACCCAACGCCTAACTCGTTGTTTAGTGCAGACCCTACATACACAACAGCTCTTGAGCCACTCATTCATTTTGAAGACTTAAGTGAAAATGCAATCTCTTGGAGTTGGGATTATGGAGATGGGTCAGCTCTCATTGACGAGCAAAACCCGTCTTACTTCTTTAGCGATACAGGGTATCAAGTAATTACGCTTACCACTTTTAACAGCTTCGGTTGTCCAGATTCGTACTCAGATTCTGTGTACATAGCGCCCTTCACAACGCTTTATGTTCCGAGCGCTTTTTCACCCAATCAGGATAGAGCTAACGATGTTTTCTATGCGTACGGAGAAGACATTAACAACATAGATTTCCGTGTTTTCGACCGTTGGGGAAAAGTGCTTTTTTATACCAACAACATTACCGTTGGATGGAACGGAACAGACAGAAAAACAGGTAAAGAGGTAAAAACGGGAATTTACACCTACCAAATTTTGTATGAAGATTATCGGGGCCGGGGCTTAAAAAAGCTGGGCCGTGTAGCGCTTATTCGTTAAGCCCCTTCATGCTAAAAGCGATGCGCTTTCTAGCCGCATCAACTTCCATCACTTTTACCCGCACGTGCTGATGAACAGACACCACTTCCGTTGGGTCTTTCACGAATCTATCAGCCAATTGCGAAATATGCACCAAGCCATCTTGCTTAACACCTACATCTACAAATGCCCCAAAAGCGGTGATATTAGTTACGATACCGGGTAACTCCATTCCTGGAATTAAGTCAGTGATTTTCGCTATTCCAGCTTCAAATTCAAAAACTTTAATAATTCTGCGTGGGTCTCTTCCGGGCTTTAGTAACTCGTCTTTAATGTCTTGTAACGTTGGTAAGCCAACCTCAATAGTCACATAATTTGGAAGGTTAATTGAGTTGACTAAAGCTTCATTCCCAATCAAGTCAGCCACCGTCACTTTCAAGTCCCTGGCCATTTTTTTTACCAATCCGTAGCGCTCTGGATGGACCGCAGAGTTATCTAACGGGTCTTTCGCATTCGGAATTCGAAGAAACCCTGCGGCTTGCTCAAACGCTTTTGCTCCCAATCGTGGAACACTTTTTAATTCATCGCGCGATGAAAATGTTCCGCTTTGTAGCCTGAACTCTAGTATGTTATCCGCCAATTGTGGCCCCAACCCGGACACGTGGCTTAACAGAAACTTACTAGCCGTGTTAAGATTTACGCCAACCTGATTCACACAACTTTCTGTAACACGGCTAAGCGAAGCTTGCAATTGCTTTTGATCCACATCGTGTTGATACTGACCAACTCCAATTGCCGCAGGGTCTATTTTCACCAACTCTGCAAGCGGGTCAATCAGCCTTCTTCCGATACTAACAGAACCGCGGACGGTTACATCAAATTGAGGGAATTCATCTCTTGCTACTTTGCTTGCCGAGTAGACTGATGCTCCTGCCTCGCTTACCACAAAAACCTGCACTTTCCTGTCAAAATGAATGGCTTTCACCAACGCTTCCGTTTCTCTGCTAGCCGTTCCATTTCCGATGGCAATTGCTTCAATTTTGTACTGTTCCACTAGCGTTGAAAGCTTTTTCATTGCTTGAGAACGCTCATTTCTAGGTGGATGTGGATAAATGTTTTCGTTATGCATCAAATCACCTTGTGCACTTAAACACACCACTTTACATCCCGATTTAAAACCAGGGTCGAGTGCTAACACTCGCTTCTCGCCAAGCGGTGGAAGCATGAGCAACTGCCGAAGGTTTTCGGCAAAAACATTAATCGCTTGCTCATCCGATTGTTGCTTAAACGTACTACGCATTTCGGTTTCTAAAGAGGGTTGCAAAAGGCGTTTATATGCGTCTTTGGCTGCAGTTTTCACCTCATCAGAGCTGGCTGTTTGACCTTTGACAAAAAAGCGTTCTAGAAGTTGCAATGCGCTTTCCTCCTTAGGAGATATGTTGACTCTTAAAAACCCTTCTTTCTCGCCACGCATTATGGCTAAAAAACGATGAGAGGGAATACGTTTAAGTTGTTCTTCATGCTTAAAATAGTCTCGAAATTTCTCCCCTAAATCATCTTTACCCTTCACCAGTTTGGAGCTTATCATTGCTTCGCGAAGAAACAATTGGCGTAAACGCGCCCGCAAAGCCGCGTTCTCGTTCATCCATTCGGCAATAATGTCCCTAGCGCCTTGGAGTGCGTCTCCAACCGAAGCAACATCTCCTTTCACAAATCGTTGAGCGGCTTGTTGTGGAAAACGCTCATTCTGGGCCATCAGAATCTTGGCTAAGGGCTCCAATCCCAACTCCACCGCCATTGATGCTCGCGTCTTGCGTTTCGGTCTAAACGGCAGGTAGAGGTCTTCCAACTCTTGTATAGTAGCAGCTCCCTCAACCTTAGTTTTTAAATCTTGCGTGAGTACATCCTGTTCTTTTAGTGAGGCAAGTATTGTTTCCCTCCGCTTTTCCAATTCTGCATAACGTTCGGCTAACTCTTTAATTCGAGCAATTTGAACCTCATCCAACCCACCTGTTGCTTCCTTACGGTACCGCGATATAAAAGGAACCGTGGCACCACCGTTTAATAAACTCAAGGTGCTTGCAACCTGACTAGGCTTGCATCCAACTTCCGTAGCTATCTTATTTTGCATGCCACGAAGTAATCAGAATTGCGCAATAAAAGCTTGGTTCAAATCAAGGAAAACGCTGATTATCGAGCCACTTACGCACCATTTCGTCAGTAAGAATCTTTCCAATGACACGGTATTTCGAACTCTTAAGTGGATTGTCCGTGTTTAGAGCTTCCGAAATAACCCCAAACGAGGGATTGAAATAATCCGCATGAACGAAGCGACATTTGCCGTTTATATTGACAATGAATCCCGTGTGAGAATCCATTCCCACCACATAAAGTCCTTCGCCCCAAGTGCGGATTTCGCTTTCAATGTGTTTGATGTCAGCAAACCGATACCGCTTTATTTGGCTGCTTTCGGTCATCTCTTTTATCATGGTTTCTGAAGGAAGTTGAGCCCAACGCACGCGAGGAATGTTGAACCCTAAATCGCGCAGCGTGGTGGTGACAAAATACCCACAGGCTATGTGGCCTTTTCTTGGTTCCTCGGTCGTGCCATTATAATCCCATTTAGTCCCATACCAGCTTGGAAAGACTTGTCCAGTCATTGTGGTGAATAGGAACTGTTGTGCACAGCGCACAACAGAATCCTTGTCACACTTTTCATTGCTGTATGCTGCACAAAGCTGTACCCTTCTTTCGGCTATTTGAGATTTTACTTCAGTATAATCTGGTGGCTTTTGAGAACACCCAGTTTGAACCATCATTAATGCAAGTAGAAGACTTCCTACCATCAATTTCAATCGCCTCATCGCTTCCTACTTTACAATGATTATGACTGGGGCCAACTCATGTTCCACCTCATCGCTTCCAACGGCTTTTATGTTTTCGAAAGTGATTCTGTAACCTGGCTTTACCGCACACAGCTTGCTCTTCAAACTTGCATCAAAGCGAGAGCCATCATAACCAGTATTCAATACAATTTGACCTTTGTTGTCAGTTATCAAGACACGGTATTTGGTCACGTTGCAATATAGATTGAAGGCAAAGTTTGAATCGTATTTGGCAGAAAGCCCTAGTTGAGCGCAGGTTTCATTTGGCGACATTCTGATTGCTCCTTCCTTCCCATTAATGGCAGAAAATGGTTTTGGTAAGCGCTTAGCTCGAAACTCCATTCGACCCATATCTCTGGTTGATCCATCAGCCATTGTAGCGGAAACATTTACAAAAACTTGGTTTGGAGAGCTTGGTGTCATTTGAACCATGTATGAATTAGAACCTACTTTTTTCAGTGTGTTCCCCCCGGTAATAGTTGCCCTAATTTTTTCTGCCGGTACGCCTGGAACAGAAATAGCAACTGGGTTTTCTATTCCCTTATAAAGCACATTCATTTGAGTCGCTGAAACCACCAGTGATGGTCTTGCAACGATGTATTCCGATTGAAAAGGGTAGCTCTGAGTTTCTCCTTCGCTATCTATCAAATCCACCATTCCTTGATAGCTGAAAATTCCCTCAGCGGTTGCGCGTCTTCTGAAAAGGCCTTTTCCGTTTTCGGTAGCTACTGTGTCTTCCAACGAGGTTAATTCGTTACCCTCTTTATTCAGTTTTCCTACTCTGATTTTTGGTGACCGTGTGGTGCTATAAGCAGCTACAATAATGTCTGAAGAGTATTCCTCCCCTAGCAAAACGTAATTACTTTGAGGCAAGACGGTTGCGGCAATGGTGTCAAAAAAGAAATCTTTCTGATTAAACGAACGGTAAAGTTTGTTCACCACATCATACTCAACATCCGCCACATCCATCTGTAACTTGGAGAGTATCACTAATGACGCAACCAATGGTGTGTTGTAAAAATTGTTGGTTTCCCAGGTCGATGTATTGTCGACTAGTTTTCTATCTGCAACATTAATTCGGTCGTTGAAATAGGTTTGGTCTTGCTCATTTAACAACTCCCTCATTGCGTCTTGATACTCCACTATTTTGTTTTTGAGTTTACTAGCCAAGCCGCTCGATCCGTCTTCTTTACTGCCAATAAGAAGGTTAGTGGGCGTATCGTAATCGTCCTTTTTTGCAATGAGCTCCATCGAAAGTGTATCGGCCACGGAACGGTCTATTTTTTCTGTTTTTGATATGAGTGTGGTTTTAACACTGTCGATAAACGTGTTGAGTTCGGAAGCTCGTCTTCTAGCTTCGCGAGATCGTGCCCAATAGTTGTCGACTTTTTTCGGGTCAACGGCCTTTGCCAAATCGAAATCGGAGTACAGAGCATCCAATTTTTTAGCAGTAGTTTCTGAGCTTGCCGCTAAGCTTTCGTTTACAATTACAAATGCATCCAAAATATCTTTCGAAATGTTGAGCGCAAGCAGCGCGGTAAGAACGAGATACATCATCCCGATCATTTTTTGTCTTGAAGATTCTTTCTGTCCAGCCATGATAGTAGAGTTTGGTTAATACAATCCTTAGCCACGCCATTTGGCGTAGTGTTTCAGGACTGATATCCGGCCGGAATTCTCAGTGTCCTATCAATAGAATGCAGGAATTAAAAAAGGGAACAGAAAAAAATTTCTAACCGAACTCTAGCACAAGCCAAAGCACTATCAAAACAAGTAGAATTACCAGAAACCCCTTTCTGTATCTATAAATTGGGCGTTTGTACAGCGGATTAGTCATCCGTTGGTAATTATGCGTCAGCTTGCCAAAGTCCTTGTACTTGTTCATCTCATCTTGAGACGGAACTTCGTTAAAAGAACCCTTCTTTTCTGTTTCGGTATTTGCGTGATAACGCGTCATTTTGTTGTGCCGAAGTTGGTCATTATTGTTCGTAATCGGTTCAAAGCGCGATAGGTCCGCACCTTGGCATTATCGGCAGATATGTTCAAAATCTCTGCCATTTCTTTAAAGGACCTTCCTTCAAAAAAACGCATTTCTACGTAGATGGATGCTTCATCGTCTAGCTTATTAAGCGCCTCAATGAGCGCATCCATGTTACGTTCTTTCTCTTGTTTGTCATCCAATTCACTCAACACAGAAACCAAATCAGCCTCGCTAAGTGGCACTGATGTCTGCTTTTTAGTTCTTCGATGATATTGTCGCACCTCATTTAGCGCGATTTGAATGAGCCAAGACGAAAGTGGGGCGCCAGTAATCACATACTTAGACATGGAATTCATGGCCTTTACAAACACAAGCGAGGTCAGCTCTCCTGTTAAAGATTGACTCCGAACACGCTTAAAAATGAATCCGAAAACTGTACTGAAATGAGCATCATAGAGAGGGCCAAAGGCATTAATATCCTTTTGCGCCTTCCTTATTAGCTCTTGTTCCTGTTCTCGGGTAATCATTTGCGATGGAAAGTAGGTACAACTCATTTACTACCAAAAAAGTGTACTGATGTACTTAAGAACAGATAGCTTCGCTACTCCTAAAATGGAGTACCTCAAACCCCGAGATTATCTTTTTGCAACAGCTGGAACGCCTTTAGTAGACGTCCGTTCTCCCGGAGAATTTGCTTCGGGTCATATAACAGGGGCTATTAGTATTCCACTATTTGGAGATGACGAACGCGCGATTGTTGGAACCATCTATAAGCAGCAAGGAAAGCAAGATGCCATTGAAAAAGGACTTGAAATTGTTGGTCCGAAGATGGCGGCTTTGGCACAAAAGGCAAAAGACGCTGCAGTTGACGGAACCATAGGTGTTTATTGCTGGCGAGGGGGAATGCGAAGTAATCGTATGGCCTGGTTGTTTGAACAAATAGGATTGAATTGTACGTTGCTTGAGGGTGGCTACAAAGCTTATAGAAACGCTGCGCTAAATGGGTTTTTAGACTTAAAGAACCTCTTGGTAATTGATGGCCCCACTGGAAGCGGAAAAACAGACATTCTTCACGCTATTAGAGATCAGGGTGAGCAAATATTAGACCTTGAAGGTTTAGCCAATCATAAAGGTTCTGCATTCGGGAATATAGGGCTGCCAGAGCAACCAACATCTCAGCAATTTCAGAACAACCTCCACCACAAATTACAAAAGCTTGATCTTACTAAGCGGATATGGATTGAGCGTGAGGGGATGACCATAGGACGCGTGTATCTACCTCAACCGCTTTGGACAACTATGAGAAATGCACAGGCAATTGCTATTCATCTTCCGATGGAATTTCGGGTGGAAAGATTGGTAGATGACTATGGTGCTGCCCCTAAATCTGAGTTGGAAAAAAGCATTCGCAAACTTCAGCAAAACCTTGGTGGCCAAAACATGAATGAGGCTTTAGAATTGCTCGAAAACGCAAAATTACCCGAGGTAACCGAGCTTTTACTTCGCTATTACGATAAACGCTATGCGTTTAGCAAGGACAAATATCTCGACAGAAAACCAATAACAACCGAACTCCCTAACGGTGTCGCCAAGACCAACGCCCGTCTACTTATAGACCTAGCAAATTACCACAAACTATGAACACGGAAGAGTTTAAACTGACCCAATTTTCTCATGGCGCAGGTTGCGGATGCAAAATTTCGCCACAAGTATTGGAGGAGATTCTTTTCACGCCAAATAAGTCTGCAGAATTCACAGATCTTCTTGTTGGAAACAGCACAAAAGACGATGCTGCGGTTTATCAAATTGCTGGCGATCAGGCAATTATTAGCACCACAGATTTTTTCATGCCAATTGTAGATGACGCCTTCAGTTTTGGTGGAATTGCCTCTACAAACGCATTATCTGATGTTTATGCAATGGGCGGAAAGCCTTTGATGGCTATCGCAATTCTTGGGTGGCCTGTAGGTAAAATTCCAACCGCCATTGCACAGCAAGTAATGGAAGGGGCACGGGCTGTTTGCGCACAGGCTAATATTCCTTTGGCAGGAGGGCACAGCATCGATTCATCTGAGCCAATATTTGGACTTGCGGTAACCGGTTCTGTAAGTCTGTCCAATCTTAAAACCAACGACAAAGCCCAGGTTGGAGATTTACTTTATCTAACCAAACCTTTGGGGGTGGGTATTTTAAGCACTGCCCAAAAACGTGGTAAGGCGGATGCCAAAGACCATCAGCGGGCCGTAAAACAGATGCTTCAGCTAAACTCGTTTGGAGGGGTTGTTTCAGAATTGGCGGGCATTTCTGCCATGACCGATGTTACAGGTTTTGGGCTATTGGGTCATCTTATTGAAGTTTGCGAAGGAAGTGGTGTTTCTGCTCAGATAAATTACATGGATGTTCCTCTAATCGAGAACCTAAAAACATATCTCGACCAGTTTATCTACCCCGATATGACGATGAAAAACTTCAGCACATATTCGTCTAAATCTAGCACGCTCGGTGGCGAACAGCTCTTTACGCTTTGCGACCCACAAACAAGTGGTGGTTTGTTGATTTGCGTGGATTATGAATCTGAGAAGACATTCCTTCAAATGGCCGAAAAAGAAAATCAGCAGGTTTGGAAAATTGGTGAAATGGTAGAAAGAGGGGAAAAAATTGTAACCGTTCTCTAAAGTTCAAACTTCAACTTAGCATTGCCGTTTCTGGCTAGGCCGCTTTTCTTCCTTCCGTTTATGTTGAGATTTACCATATTGGTTTGGTCCTCAAAATCGGAAAGCAATACGGTGTTTTCAACTTCCAGTTTTTTTAGGTTGCTTACTTTTTCAATTTCTATGTAGCACCAGGTTGCGTCTAGTTGCGCTTCTTTGCCTAAATATTTGAACTGTACAGGCTTTCCATTTACCACAAACTGAAGGTGTTTTTGCAGGTATTTTTCCAAATACTCGTTGGCGGAAGGTGGCTCGGCTTGTGTGCCTAATTTCAAATTAGGAGCACCTGTCTTTTCCAAAGCAATACATAGATCGTCTGTAAATAACCTCACCGTTATCTCTAGCGACTTATTCTTGTCGTTGTAGTCTACTTGCGTTACAGACGAATGAAACTCGTGTAACGGGGCTAAAAACAAGGCTATTGATAGGGCGAGGATTTTCATTTATTCAACCGCAAGAATATCATACACCGTACCATTCATGTTTACTTTATCGCCAATCGATTTACCAAGGAATTGTGTTGCAATTGGCGCCATGGTTGAAACCACGAAATAGTTGGTGTGGTCAAATACAACTTTACCTAGCCCGGCAGCTAAAAAGAATGGGCCTTTATCGGTGTTTATTAGCGTTCCCAACCCTATTTTGGTGTGAACAATTGCTGGGTCAATCCTTCCTAGTTCGGCTAAAACGGCTTGTGCTTCCGCTAACTGTTTGTGAAGCTTTTCTTGCTCCAAATGCATCATAGCCCGTCCTGTTTCGTGCTTATCTCCTGCTGTGCTTTTACTCTCGGATGTTGTGGCTTCGCGCGTTGAATCCAGCTCGTTTTCTAACGCCCGAACCTTGCTTTTGGCAAGCTCCACGCAATGAGCCAACAACTGCTTTTTCATTGAATCTTACTTGCCTTTTTCAGCAGCTCTTTTTGCGCGCTGCATCGGGTTTTCTTCTGTTCTGTCAGAACCTTTGTAAAGTTCAAAACGAGTTGGCTCCACTTTGGCTGGCCAATAATTATTGTTTCGGTCAATGTCTGCTGTTTCAAGCAGCGGGTCTAATACAATGCGAACAACCTCTTTTTTAGTCATAAACACCTTGCTTACTTCCTTATCTCCCTTCCTCCAAATTTCAGCAGGAATTCGGTGCGTTTCCTTCGAGCCATCCGCATATTCGAATTCAAGAATAACCGGCATAACCAGTCCTCCTGGAGAAGAAAGATCAACTTGATAATAGTTTAAACCTTCTTCTATTATCTTTTTCTCCTTCTCGTCTAGGCGATTCATGTACCTATCATATTCTTCGGTATCAAGAATGGTCCATTTAAACGGATCGTACTCATTATTGTAGAAATCTCGCGTTTTGGCATCTTTTTCTACAACGCTTTGAAAAGCTTCATCATTTCTGATATCGCTGATGTACTTCTCTTTTTCTTCATCCTGCTTTTTGGCCAGTGGCATTTCCACAGATGGGTTTTTGGTGCTCATTTGATACCACTTAACAGCATCCAGACTAATATCGCAATGGTCTGTGGTATAAAACCAACCTCTCCAAAACCAATCCAAATCAACTCCAGAAGCGTCTTCCATTGTTCGGAAAAGATCTGCCGGACTTGGGTGCTTAAACGCCCATCGTCTTGCGTATTCCTTGAAAGAATAATCAAAAAGCTCCCGTCCCAAAACCGTTTCTCGAAGAATGTTTAATGCTGTAGCTGGTTTTCCGTAAGCGTTATTGCCAAACTGAAAGATGCTTTCGCTGTTTGTCATAATCGGGCTAATTCCGGTCTTGTCGCCTTTCATGTAATCAACGATTTTATACGCTGGTCCTCTTCTCGTTGGGAAATCTTTGTCCCACTCCTTTTCGGTGAGGTATTCAACAAACGAGTTCAAGCCTTCGTCCATCCAAGTCCATTGGCGCTCATCGGAATTAATAATCATCGGAAAGAAGTTGTGACCAACTTCATGCACGATTACACCTATCATACGATTTTTGGTGTTTTCGCTGTAGGTTCCGTCTTTTTCTGGTCTACCAAAGTTGAAGCAAATCATTGGGTATTCCATTCCAATCGCCTTGGCATGAACCGAAATAGCAACAGGATATGGATAATCGATTGTGTACTTGCTGTATGATTTTAGTGTATGCGCCACTACTCTGGTTGAGTATTGCTCCCAAAGTGGGTTTCCCTCTTTCGGATAATAACTCATTGCCATTACCTTCTTCCCTGCAATGTCAACTCCCATAGCATCCCAAATGAACTTTCTAGAAGAAGCGAAGGCGAAATCACGCACGTTTGTGGCCTTAAACGTCCACGTTTTCTTGTCTTTCGTGCCTTCCTTTTCGTTCTCCACAGCCTCATCTTGCGTAACGATAATCACAGGTTCGTCAGCGTTTTTCGCTTCATCAAATTTTGCCTTTTGACCTGCCGTTAAAACTTGACTGTAGTTCTGGCAAAAGCCGGTGGCTCCAACAATATGATCTGCTGGAACTGTAATGTCAACCTTGTAATCTCCAAAAGGTAGTGTGAATTCACCGTTTCCTAAAAACTGCTTGTGCTGCCATCCTTCAACCTCATTGTAAACGCACATGCGAGGGAAAAACTGAGCAATTGTGTACAGATAGTTCTTGTCTTCAGGAAAATACTCGTAGCCAGATCGACCACCAATTTCCATTCTGTCGTTAATGTTGTACCACCATTTCAGCTTAATGCTTGTTTTCGCTCCAGCCTTCAACGGCTTGGCTAAATCAACACGCATCATCGTTTTAACAATGGTGTAAGGCAGAGCATTTCCGGCAGCATCCTTCACGTATTCAATCTTAAACCCGCCATCAAAATCGTTATGCATTCGATTCATTTCCCACGTGCCCATCTTGTCCTCCATCTTTCCAGTGGCGATGGCCTTTGTGTCGCTATCCTTAGCGCGCACGTTTTGGTCTAATTGCAACCAGAGATATGTTAACTCATCTGGCGCGTTATTGTGATACGTAATGGTGCTAGTGCCATACAAACGCTGCGTTTCGTCATCCAACTCAATGGTCATGTCGTAATCTGCTTGCTGCTGATAATACTCATGTCCGGGAGCACCGCTAGCCGTACGGTAAACGTTTGGCGTTGGTAGCTCCTGACCTAGCTGTCTGAACTTATTTGTGTTGACATTCTCTTGTGCAAGAACAAAAGAGCTACAAACAAGTAGCAGAAAAAGGTTTATCGTGTATTTCATGGTTAGAATGGTATTCTCTGGGCGGCCAAAAGTAATGAAATGCCACCCGCAACAAGGGATACAGAAAGCTTCCAAGTCTTGTGTTTAACACTTATTGCTTTTATAAGAGTAAACTGGATAAGGAAAATGGCCGCTACAACCAACAGCTGACCAACTTCGATTCCTACGTTAAAAGCAAGAAGGGGCATTATCAATTCGTCTCCTAAAAGCGACCGTAAATAATTGGAAAAGCCCATTCCATGGATGAGCCCAAATGCCAGTGCCATGAAATAAGTAACAATAGTTCCCTTCTCAATTTGAATCACAATATTTTTAACAGCCGTTGCTACAATGGTTAGCGGAATCAAGAACTCAATCCAAGCGATGTTAACAGGAATAATATTGAGCACGGCTAATGCTAATGTGACAGAATGGCCAATGGTAAAAGCCGTAACGAGAATCAGAATTTTCTTCCAGCTTGAATACACATATGCCCCGCAAAGTGCGAGAAGAAACAACATGTGATCATAGCCGTTTAGGTCCGTAATGTGCTCAAACCCGAGTTGGAAGTACGTTGGAAACATGAACAACGAAAATACGGTTCCTTAAATCCTTTTTTTTAGTCATGCCAACAGGTAATCAAAGTCACTCGATTTCCGGAGCATTTCAAATACCTTAGTCCACGCCAAATCAGAATTATCATGGAAAAGAAAACTGCAAAACAATATTTAGAAGACGCTAAATCTGTTGCTGAAGGGTTGAAGGTTCAGCTTCACCTAGGCAGAGCCGAAGCCGAAGACGCATTTGAAGAGCAAAAGGACAATCTACAGGACTGGGCTATCAAAATGTCCGTGCGTGTTGATGAAGCAAAAAATTTGAGCAAAGAACAGACCGAACGGCTGAAAATAGCTCTTGACGAGCTTCGTTTGCAAGCCGCTTTAGGAAAAGCCACATCCAAAGATTTACTGAAAGAGCAACAGCACGAACTCAAAATCCGTATGGAACAACTCCGCTCTGATATTGACTTGGTGTACGCAACATCCAAAGAAAATTCTAATGAACTCTTAGAGGAGTTTTCTCTCAAACTGCACGACTATCAGGTGAAGTTTGACATATTCAAGCTTCAACTTCAGCTAGCTAAAATGGACGGTGAACTTGAATGGGAAAAGCGCAAAAAAGAAGCGTCAATCAAATTGCAAGCGTTTCAAAAAGACTTAGAAAACCGCTCTGAAGAGGCTTCAGATAAATGGGATAGTTTTTCCACCGAAATGAATCAAGCGTGGAAACATATACGCAAGGCTTTTGACTAAGATTTATTCAAAAGAAACCTTTGCATTGTAGAGCTGGCTTACCGAAACACCAATGTTCAGATAGCCAGAAAGTAGGTTGGCGTCCTTGTCCAAATTAAGCTCAGAAAACCATGTTTTCAGCCCTTCCTGTTGGATAGGGTTTGAGGTAATATACTGAATGACCTTCCCGTTTAATTCGGTATCGGAAAACGTATATATTTTCTCAGAGAAATAAAGATTAGAGGCGTTATCAGGTACCGTCTCAAGTAAAGAAATTCCCTCCGCGTCAAACAAATCGTGCACGAGGTGTTCTAGTGTCACTTTTAGAGTGTCGTTTTTCAAGTCGAAAATGAACGGCACAGAAATCTGTCCTACTCGAGGCTCTTTTTTCTTATACCAACCTCTAAAACGGTTACTGGCTTCTTTCATAAATCCAAAGAACCAAGTTTGAGACTTTTCATTCAGTCTTGCAGGGTGAGTGTCATACCACCACAACCAATCATAAGGGTGTATTTCGGGATGCCCTGTATGGTTAAAGTCTGCAACAAATGGTCCGTACAAGCCGAATGTGGCGTGGTCGGTACCAATGTTGATGTGTTCGCTTGATGAGTTGGGACGAATACACGGATAGAACTTCTCATTTAGCATTGCCCTAGCATAAACAGGTGGTGTAATTTCACAGTGCATCCTGTAGTGCTTGATGTTTTCCAGTGTTTCGGGGTAAACCCAAGGTGCTTCATCTGGGTTTTTTATTCGGTTCCAACGGTTACGTTTAAGTTGACGTTCGTAGCCAATCCACACCAAATCAACATATTTTCTGGTGTGCGGAATGATGTTAAAATTGACATCATATTCGGTAAACAACGGTGGACTACCAGGAACACGAATGTGATCTCTTTCAGTGCCTACAAACTTTTGCTTGGTCATGTTAATGGCCTTCCATTTGTAACCAAATACACTGATTACCCAACCTGCAGCTGCCACTCGGTGTCGTTGACTTTTATTAGGCAATACACTGTCTACAGAGAATGCTTTTACAAGATCCACCAGCTCTTCATTTAAGCTATCATGGTCGGCAACAAACTTGCGTCCTTTGGTTAATAGAAGCATGTTTTCGCTTGTTGGCTCAAACGAGTTAGCTGTAAGTTGGTTCTGCCCAAAAGCGAAAATGGGCAGTAACAGAAGGGGTGGAATTTTGTACATGCTTGGAATTATTTACCGTCCGTTCTATTGAATTCAATGCGATCACCAACACTCACTCCATGAATGTCGCAGAACCCTTCAAACAATTCAAGAACGTAAAGAGCTGGACCTTTTGAGGGTATGGATTTGTCTGATTTAGGAACACAGTACTTGGCAATACTTTCTATTTCGCCATCTGCTTTTACGTAAAGTATGTCGAGCCCCATTAGGGTATTGTGCATCCAAAACGAACGCGGTTCTTCCTCTTCAAATATGAATAACATTCCTTGAGTATCGGGCATGCTTCTGCGGTGCATGAGGCCAATAGTGCGCTCGCTTTCAATGTCAGCAATTTCAATGTCAATCTTGCGGATTGTATCTCCTGTTGCTTTAACCAAAAACAACTCCCCTTCCTTTTTAAACCGAGGCCCTGTTGGCCTGGTTTCAGAACTTGTAGCAGGTGTGTCGCTTGTGTTTGTTTCGCTATCGCATGCCACTAAAAAGGCGATTAACAAACACGGAACCAAATATTTTATTTTATTCATTTTCTCTCTTTCGGAAAGGGGTAAATTCCATTTAAACTGTTCAAGTCGGCTAAGCGTGTTGACGGGTCGATTACTATACTTTCTATCTTCCTTTTCTTAATGTCAAGTTCTATTGAATAGGTTGGGTTGGTCCATTCCCAATCGGGTAGAATTATTCTTGATTCTTGGCCCTCATCGGCAGGTTTTTCCCCCCTCATCAACCCAACAGGAATGTAGTACCAATACGTATTTCCATCTTTGTCTACCACCTTAATATCAAGTGGCATTGGGAAGGGCCCAACACGCTTTAATTCTACGATGGTTTTCCCTTTCTTTTCTTTCTCTAAATCGTCTATACTATAATCGATATGCTGGGTGGTTCCAACCCATAAGTCCATGAACCAATTCAATTCCAATCCAGAAGTTTTCTCCATTACCCGAATAAAATCGTTGGGAGTTGGGTGTTTAAATCCCCATTCGTTGAAATAGCGCTTCATTCCTTTCCAAAACGCTTCTTTTCCAACCATGTATTCCAATTGCATGAGAAAAGCTGAGCCTTTAACATAAGACGAAATTCCGTAGCAATAATTTGTGCTGAAGTGGTCGGCATGTGTTGACAACGGTTCTTGTAAATTATTAGCATGAAGCTCTGCCATTCTAGTTATATCACCTGCATGCGGATTAGGGTTCTCGTATTCTCGTAGAGCATTCAAAACATAGTCTTGGGCGTAAGATGTAAATCCCTCATCCATCCATGGGTATTTGCTCTCATTTGTGGCTAAAACACCATAATACCAGTTATGAAATGCCTCGTGAATGGTAACGCTTAACAGACCTCCATATGTTCTCCCAGAGGTAATAAGAGTGGCCATTGGATACTCCATTCCGCCATCTCCACCTTGAATGGTGGAGAACTGCTTATAAGGGTATTTCCCAAACTTATTATTCATGATATGAAATGCTTCAACCATCTCATTTTCCAAACGAGCCCAATGCCCTGTGGTATCTGGCTGATACAAAAAATGAAGTGTTGGACCATTCGGCACTTGCTTTACATCATGGATATAATCTGGGTCTGCAGCCCAAGCGAAATCGTGTACCTGAGGCGCTACAAAATGCCACGTCAGCTTTTCTCCCAATGGTTGTTTAACCTCTACGTTGGGTGTTGCATAACCGTGCCCTATTTCATTAGGGTTTTGTAGATATCCTGTGCCTCCCAGCACATATTTTTTATCGATGGATATTTTCACATCAAAATCGCCCCAAACGCCATAAAACTCTCGCCCTACGTATGGGTCGGCATGCCAACCTTCATAATCATATTCGGCCAATTTAGGATACCATTGCGTCATAGAGTAATCGATGCCTTGGGCATTGTTTCTACCGCTTCTTCTTACCTGTAAAGGAACCTGCGAATAAAAGTCCATCATAAACTCTGCTTTTGCTCCAGGTAGAATAGGTGTTGCCAATTTTACCTCCAAAATGGTTCCTTGAATATGAAAAGTTAAGTCTTTACCGTCTTGACTCAACTTTTTAACGATATGAAAACCTTCTTCCTCGGGCTTAAGTTTTGAAATTCGGTCTGCCACCCTTGAGTCTGCATCTGGAATTGTTCGCGATCGAACATCCATCATGCTTCCAGGCTTAAACGCATTGAAAAACAGATGGTAAAACACCTTGGTCAGTGTATCTGGCGAATTGTTTGTGTAAACTATTTTCTGCTTGCCCGAAAATTGGTGTTTTTCAACATCCATGTCTATCTCCATTTGATAAGACACGTGCTGCTGCCAATATCCGTGTTGGGCGTGGGCAATGTTGAATGCAAAAAAGAGAGTGATAAAAATAGATAATGACTGTAATGGCCTGTGTATAAACTGCATAAACTTCTGAATTTGGAAGAGGTCAAAGTTAAACCGTCTTTATTAAGGTGAAAATCTCAATTATGAAAGAATTTAAACGTTTTGGGCAATTCGGGTAATTTTGGCGCTATTCTTTTATTGAAAACCATCAAGTAATGGAGTCGAGAAAGCACGACAACTTTGATCAATTTGCAAGGGACTATGACGAGGTTCATGCTGAAACTCTAGACATTAGTGGGGCTAATCGCGATTATTTCAGCGAATACAAGATTGAGGAAATGAGCCGACACGAGGATCGGTCGTCCTCACTTTCCATGCTTGATTTTGGCTGTGGAGACGGAAACTCTGTGAAATATATGCGGGAATACTTTCCAAACGCTGAGTTGTTTGGAACTGACGTATCAGAACTAAGCATTAAAGAAGCGACAGAAAAGAAAGTATCTGGCTCCATTTTTAAACCATATGATGGAACTACTCTTCCGTTCGATAATGAATCATTAGATGTAGTTTTCACGTCCATGGTCTTTCATCATATCAGTTTCGATAGGCATGATGATCTATTAGCGGAGATTACGCGTATTCTTAAACCCAACGGGCGGTTTTACATATTTGAGCACAATCCGCTTAATCCAGTAACAAGAAAAATTGTGAGAGAATGTGCTTTTGATGATGATGCCATACTATTACCACATACTTATACGAACAAAATGTTGATTAAGGGTGCGTTTTCAAGTCAACGCACCCTATTCACATTATTTCTTCCCCGACATAAATTATTCCGCTGGGCGCTTAAGTCTGAACGTCTTATACAATGGCTCCCATTGGGAGCGCAGTATTACGTACGAGCTGTTAAGTAATTACTTGGTAATACCTGCTAATTTGAACATAAAGGCGTATTCCATCGCTGTTTCTTTTAAGCTTTCGAAACGCCCACTAGCACCACCATGCCCTGCTTCCATATTAGTGTGAAGCAGTAACAGATTGTCGTCTGTTTTATTCACGCGTAGTTTTGCAACCCACTTGGCTGGTTCCCAATATTGCACTTGGCTATCGTGTAAACCTGTTGTAATCAGCATATTTGGGTATTCGTGTACTTCCACATTATCGTACGGAGAGTAGCTCAAAATGTAATCGTAATACTCTTTCACATTAGGATTACCCCACTCGTCATACTCACCTGTAGTAAGCGGAATTGTTTCATCTAACATGGTAGTGATTACATCAACAAATGGAACGGCTGCCACAACTCCTTTCCAGAGGTCTGGTCGCATATTTACTACCGCACCCATTAGAAGGCCACCTGCCGATCCGCCCATGGCAAACAAGCCTTCAGTGGTCGTATACTTCTCCGCAATCAGGTATTCTCCGCAATTGATGAAATCGGTGAAGGTGTTTTTCTTGTTCAACAATTTTCCGTCATCATACCACCCGCGACCCATTTCTTGACCTCCTCGGATATGAGCTAAAGCATAAACAAACCCTCTATCCAATAAACTCAGTCTAACAGAACTGAAATATGGGTCCATGCTTGAGCCGTAAGAGCCGTACGCGTATAGCAACGTGGGGTTAGAACCGTCTTTCTTCAATCCTTTTCGGTAAACAATAGACATAGGAACCTGCGTTCCATCGTCTGCAGTTACCATAACACGTTCTGTTGTGTAATTGGCTCGATCAAAATCACCAATTACTTCTTGTTCTTTTAGCAGGTTTTTAGCTTTGGTATTCATGTTGTAGTCCAACATAGACCATGGCGTTGTAAGAGATGAATACCCATATCGAAGCACTTCAGTGTCAAAATCCATATTGGTGCCGATATAGCTGGTATAAGCAGCTTCGCCAAAGTCTAAATAGTGCTCTTCTTCGGTAGAATGATTAATTATTCTAAGCTGAGATAGGCCATCTGTTCTTTCATTAACAACCATAAAGTTTTTGAAAATTTCGATGCCTTCAAGCAGCGTTTCTTCTCGGTGAGCAATAACCTCTTTCCAATTCTCCTTTCCTGGTTTGTCAATAGTAGTTTCCATTAATCTGAAATTCTTAGCATTCCAGTTGGTTGAGATGTATAGCTTGTTCTCAAAATGCGAAACGCTGTATTCGTGGTCTCGTTCACGAGGTTGAATTATTTTAAACTCGCCAGTTGGATTTCCCGCATCAAGCATTCTGAATTCCGAAGAGACTGTTTGGAAAGAACCAATCATTATCAAGTCTTTACTTTTTGTTCTCCATGCGTAGCAATTAAACGTCTCGTCTTTCTCGTTAAACACCTCCACATCTGCGGCTTGTTCGGTTGCTAATTGATGTCTAAGAATGCGGTCTGAACGTAGGGTTTCTTCATCTTGACTTATGTAGAAAAACGTTTTATTGTCTTTAGCCCAAGCGCCTCCACCAGATGTGCCCGTGATTTGGTCAGAATAAATCTCTCCTGTTTCCAAGTTTTTGAAATACAGGGTATATATTCTGCGGCTTACGGTATCGATACCAAAAGCAGCAATCTTATTGTCATCGCTTATTTCTAATCCGCCTAATGAGAAATAATCATGTCCTTCTGCAAGCAAATTTTCATCCATAAAAATCTCTTCTGCAGCATCAAGAGACTCTTTCTTTCGGCAGTGTAACTTGTACTCTTTTCCTTCTTCGTATCGGGTGTAGTAATAGTAACCGTTGTCTTTGTAAGGCACTGTTTCATCGTCTTCCTTTATTCTCGCCCGCATTTCCTTGTACAGGTCTTCCTGAAACTGCTTGGTATCAGCCAAGGCGTTGTCGGTGTAGGCATTTTCATCCTCCAAATACTTGATGACCTTCTTGTCTTCTCGCTCTCTAAGCCAGAAATAGTTGTCTGTACGTGTATGACCATGAATGGTCATTTCGTGTGGGTTTATTTCGGCAATTGGCGCTTTCATATCTGATTTTGTGTTTTTTGTGTTGCAGCTAGCTAAAAAAGCTATCGCCATTACACTCGTAATAATCTTGGTTCTCATGTTGTTCATTAGGAATGATAATTCGGTTTTGTACGGGGCTGCAAATTAGGGGAATGGTTCTACAATCAAACCGATTCTTCCACAACAAACGGAGGTTGTTTCTGCGCATTTTGAAATCTGGAATAGGCAATTCTTATTGCAAGCCCCAATCCAAATAAGAGTACCGCAGAAAGAATGAGAAGTTGACTCCATGGAAACTGATCTTGGAAAACCTTTCTATTTACAAGCAAACAAATTGTTCCTAGAAACAAACTTCCCGTATAAAATGCTAACGGAGGGATGATTGAAAAGGCCAAAACTGTATTAACAAACAACTTCAACTTCTTGCTAAAGGTCCATTGAGATTGGCCAATTGTACGCTTTCGCTTTTTATAAGGAGCAAGGACATATTTGTGCTTAAGAGAAAGAAGAATAAATAATGAATTTGTGTTTGAAATCCATTTTTCAATCATTTCATCTTTAATCTGATTATCGAACAAACAGAAATCGAAGCCTCCTTTGGGCAAATTAGGTAGTGCCATTGTTTTAATGACAAAATGATACGCAGTAGCCATTTGTCTAGATGGCCATTTGTCCAATCTTTCAGTTCGATTAGCTAGCACTAGCTTAGCTCCTTTTGTCCACGCGTCATACATAGTGAAAATATGGCTAGGTGGGTCTTGTAAATCAGCCGCCATTACCACAATACAATTCCCTGTTGCCCGTTTCAATCCGGCACAAATAGCATTATACGAACCAGTGTTTTTAGACAGACGAATTCCTGAAAACGAATCTGGCCATCTGCGTTTAATTTCGAGAATGGATTGCCAGGTTTTGTCTGTAGATCCATCATCAATAAGCACATATTCAAATGACGTGTTATCGCCAAATAACCCTTCGTTTGATTTCAGCGCTTCTGCGGTAACCGGAAGATTTTCTTCGTTTTGATAGCACGGAATAATAATCGAAATCTTATCCATTTCGTTTTTCAACCTCTTGCTTTATGTAATCTTCCAATTGCACCAAGCACTCGCACAATTTATTGTGTTCTTTTTTGGAATAAAGGCGCTGCACCTGATCAGGTACAAAGCCAATGTTTAGTGGTAAAACAGAAGAGACTAATGCCGCCAATTGCAAAAGCCATTTTGGGATAGGAATAATGGTCATTCTTTTTCCTGAAATGGCTTGAATGGACCATAGCAGTGCTTTAAACGTATACCCTTTGCTGCCATTGACAATCACAATTTTATTTCGTGACTGTTGGTTTAGAACAGCGGAAGTGATAGCTAAAGCCGCATCAGAAATATGAATGGGATACAATTTGCTTTGTATGCCTACAGGGCAAAGCTGGGTTCCGCCTGATATGGCCGATTGTATGGTTTTTTCAATTCCCTCTGACTTGCTTCCACCATAAACTTCAGATGGTCTAACTATCACCCAATTTTCAAGCTTTTGAACCTCCTCTTCTGCACGCAACTTACTAACTCCATAGGCACCGCTGTCTTCACTAGCAACTCTTGAAGAAATAAAAACGAACAGTGGGCTTTTGCCTTTTGAAACTGCGTTAATCAGGTTTGTTGTACCCAAATGATTAACGCGGAAGTACTCCTTTTCTTTTTTGGTGTGGGTAATTGCTGCAGCGTGAATTATTATGTCCACATCTGCTATTTCTTCCGAATAGCTTTCAGGCGATTCAATGGCTCCTATAACCCATCGCAATCCGTCAATATTAGACGGATTAGGGTTTCTTGTAAGCCCAGTAATTTCATACTTATTGTGGTCAAATCCAGAAAGCGCGTGCAGCATTAATTCGGATGAGGCTCCGGTTACAAAAATGCGCTGCTTTTTTTCCATTGTTTATTTGCCAAACCTGTAGTTAAACAGGTTTTTCATGAATTCCCAAATGGCTGCTGGTTTTACAAATGACGAACGGCCTTCAAGCTCATAAAACTCTATGGGAAGTTCGTAAAATGTCATTTTTTTATCTCTAATGTTTAGCATTATTTCTGCATCAATAAACCAATCGTCTGATTTCAATTTCATTTGATGATAAGCACTCGCCTTCAGAATTTTAGGCTTAGAGTTAGCGTCTTCAGAATTGATTCCGGGAAACAGGATCGAAAAAAGGAAATTATAAACCTTGCTTATTAGCCTTCTATAAGCTCCGTCTCCGCGTTTTGTTCGATACGTTTTAACCAAATCGTACTGACCTTTTCTTACTTCCAAAAAACAGGCAGATATACTTTCAATTGGGAATTGCCCATCGCCATCAATTACACAGATATACTTGCCATTGGCAGCGTCCATTCCAGAGCGCATATCCCAACCCATCATGCCTTCCTTTGGTTTACACAAGGCAACGCATTTAGAATTGTCGTCAGCAAGTTTTAATACGTAGTCTCTAGTACGGTCGCCCGAACCCTCGATATAATTGGCAACGAGCACAAGTTCGTAGCTATCAGTAAGCGTCTTAATTAGGTCTTCGGCTTTCTTAATGAAATCCACTACACCTGCGCCAGATCTATAACACAGAATTACTACAGAAAGCTCAACTTTTTCAGCCATTGTAACAAAACTAAGATATAATACCGCTTGTGTTCAGTTGTGTTTTATTCTGCCTCCAAGGCTACATAAAACGGTATGTCGTACCGTGTTCGAAAGTCCTTGTTTATCCAGTGCTTTGGGTTTTCAGAAAACTCCCAGTAATAGAGTACGCCTGAGTCTGGCATTTTGGCAATTCTAAGCGTGTCAGATTCTAAACCCTGATAGCTAAAAATCTTATCGCATCTCACATCATAAGCTTCGCTATATGCTTTGCCCTTTGTAATATAATCGGGGAAATTTTTGTACAAACTGAAACACATTAATACGAATCCAATTATCGGAATTGTACTGATAATTCGGGCATGTAGTCTTTCTTTCACAAAAAATTGATAGCCCAGGTACGCGTAAAAAAGTGCACAGATAATAAACAGGAAAGTGTGCATGGAATAAACCCTGAACCAAGCAGCATAGCCTGTAGCAAGAACAAATACTACCCCATGGGCAAAAACAAATGACACGTAAGCTAGGCCTGGCAAGGCAATCCCCTTCTTTATTGTTTGAAATCGCTGGCTATTGAGATTCGGCAATAATGGTACAAGCATCATCAGGCCCATTAACAGGCGATCCGTTTTAGCTAAATTGAATGAAAGAAAGAGGTTTCTAATTTCCTTAAAGTACTCGTAGAGGTAGTGCTCCATATCAAATCCTCCTTGGCTAACGCGCTTACTATTTCCGGGTGCTAGAATATAAATGAGCAACGAGACCAAAAGGATAGCTTCCATTAAAAGTGCCCTCTTTTTCCACTCAAGATTCTTTACCCAAGCCCAAATTGTAATAAGCGTAATCAGCCCGAAAAACAAAACAGCATAGGTTGCCCTGCTTTCCATAATATAGGCAAGCGGTAAAATTGCATGGTAGAATTTGCCCCGTAATAAGAGGCCAATAGCTACCTGTAAAAATAAAAGGGGGTGCAGGTACACAACCGACCCCATTACCCAATGCCAAATCTCTGATTGTTCGCTAGAAATAAGATACATGGTTGTAGTAATTGCTGCACCGCCTATTACAGCCAATGCCCAGTCTTTTTTGCCAGATATCCATTCAATTACGCCTTCTGTCATATAAACAGATGAGACGAATAGCATAACTTTTATTGAGCCTAAAATGATGATGCCTGGTACTCCTAAATACAATAATCGCATCCATAGACCTTGAACTATCATACTCAGAAACGGCCCTTCCCATTCGAAATAAAAGCGTACAGCATAGCCTAGACCAGGCAAGCCATTTGAAGCATAATACATTCCGGCAAAGTCATCTGCATTTGGGCGATAGTAGAAATCAACCGTTAAGTGGTAAATGAAAAATGCAAGAGTGGATAAGCCAGCTAAAACCTGCTTCAACGTCATGTTAGTTCTTGTAATATGCTTGAACATTATTAACGACATACTCTAACTCATTTGGCCTTAATCCATGATGCAGAGGTAGTCTAATTAGACAGTCTGTATACTGGTCTGAATTTCTCAATTCTGGCCCTTCATACTGATCTTTGAAGTAAGGAGACTGATGAAGAGATTGAAAATGAAATGGAGCGCCAATTCCTTGCTCGGCAAGAAAAGTAATTAGGCCATCTCTTTCCTTCCTGTTATTGAGAACAAGGTAAAAAGTATGGGCATTATGGGTGGTGTTTTCTGGTATTAACGGTCTTTTAATAACACCATTGGCCTCAAGATTTTCTAGGCCTCGGTCATACTGATTCCACAGCATCAGTCTTTGTTCGTTAACGCTACTTAGCTTCTGTAATTGACTAAATAAAAATGCAGCATTAAGCTCTGAGGGATAATATGAAGAGCCAGTAGCAACCCATCCATAACTATCAACCTTACCAGCTTTATAATCGGCTTTATTGGTTCCCATATCCCAAGCAACATCTGCCTTATTGATAAGCGACTGATTATTTACTAAAAGCGCCCCACCCTCTCCACAATGAACGTTTTTAGTCTCGTGAAACGAAATTGCACCTAAATCGCCAATGCCTCCCAAAGGAGAGCCTTGGTAAGTTGAACCAATACCCTGAGCATTATCTTCAATTACAGCAATGTTGTGCTTTCTAGCTATTGCAACAATCTCGGTCATGTTGCAAGCAACACCACCATAGTGCAATGCTACAATTGCTTTAGTTTTGGACGTGATTAAGCCGCTAATCTGTGCCTCATTTATGTTAGGGTTATCTTCTCTACTATCGGCAAAAACAATTTTGGCTCCTCTGTTGGCAAACACATTTGCCGTGGTAACAAATGCGTATGAAGGAATTATTACCTCATCGCCAAGGCCAATATTTAGTAATAAGGCGCTTAACTCCAATGCTGATGTGCATGAGGTTGTTAAAAGTGCTTTTCTGTAGTTTAGTTCATTCTCTAAAATTTGATGGCACTTTCGAGTGTACTCCCCATTTGCTGAAAACTGACCGGAAGCAATCACTTGACCTAGTAATTCTTGCTCCGTTCCTAAAACCAGCGGCTTATTGAAAATTACATTCATACCGAAAGATTCAGCTGAATTGGGTTTTATCGAGAGCTAACCAATCCATACTAGAATTGCAGAAAATGTTATCAATATCGGTTTGAGGCAAATTCATTTCCTCAATAAACCTTCCAATTTCTAAGTCTCCCAATGGAAATGGATAATCGCTTCCTAGACAAACTTTCTCAGAACCAACTTTGTCTAAAATAAAGCGCAACGAATCCGGATCGTGCGTAATGCAGTCGACCCAAAATTTGCCGAGGTATTCTCTCGGGTTCACATCATTATCTATTGCAACCAAATCTGGTCTACAATCAAATCCGTGCTCAATTCTACCAATCGTTGGTATAAATGAGCCTCCAGCATGCGCAAAACAAACACGAAGGTTTGGAAGTTTTTCGAAAATGCCCGCGAATACCATTGAGCAAATTGCACGAGACGTTTCTGCCGGCATTCCAACCAACCAGGGCAGCCAATATTTTTTCATTTGGTCCATTCCCATCATGTTCCATGGGTGAACAAAAACTGCCATTCCAAGGTCTTGACACGCTTCGAAAATTGGGTAGAATTCTGGTTCGTCTAGATTCTTGTCATTGATGTTGGAGCCTATTTGTACCCCTGGGAAACCCAACTCTTTGCAGTGTTTGAGTTCTTGTATGGCAAGTTTGGTATCCTGCATAGGAAGCGTGCCTAGTCCTATGTAATTCTTTGAAAACGGTTCTATTGATTTAGCTAAATCATCATTTAAAAACCTGGACACCTCAGCCCCATCTTTTGGCTCAGCCCAATACGAAAACAACACAGGAATAGTGCATACAACTTGAACCTGTGTATTGTACTGTTCATATTCTGATATGCGTATTTCTGGATTCCAGCAGTTCTCAGTAATTTTTCGGAAAAACCTTCGTCCCTGCATCATATTTGCCGCGCCAGCCTCCACATGGTCAAGCATTATAAAATCGCCATACCCAAATTTTCGGGCAAAATCCGGCATAGTATGCGGCATAATATGCGTATGCATATCAATCTTAAGCAAGGCGGCCTTCTTTTAACATTTGTGCGTATTCTTTTGCGGCATAAGTAAGAATGGAGGTTGCTCCAGCTCGCTTAAAGCTCAGTAGCATTTCCGGCATAGCCTGATCGTAATTTAACCAACCATTGGCTGCCGCTGCTTTAAGCATTGCATATTCGCCACTCACATTATAAGCGGCAATTGGAAGCTCAAATTTTTCTTTCAATAGATGAATGACATCCAAGTACAAAAGAGCTGGCTTTACCATGAGAAAATCTGCTCCTTCTGCCACATCTAATTCTCCTTCTCTAACAGCTTCCCACTTATTTGCTGGGTCCATCTGATAAGTTTTCTTATCTCCAGATTTTGGAGCGCTTGCCAGAGCTTCTCTAAATGGCCCGTAGTATGCGCTAGCATATTTGGCGCAATAGCTCATTATAGCCACATTTTCGAAGTCTTCATCGTCCAGTTCTTCGCGAATGTGCTGTACGCGACCGTCCATCATGTCTGATGGTCCTATGATATCTATTCCGGCTTCGGCTTGCGCCACGGCCATTTTGCCCAGAATGCCGAGGGTTTCGTCATTCAGAATTCTGCCGTTTTCCACCAGTCCATCATGCCCGTCAGAGCTATATGGGTCCATAGCTACATCGCTCATAAGACAAGATTCCGGAAACTCCTTCTTAAGTCTTGAAATAATGCGCAAGTAAAAATTCTTTTCGCTGTAGCTATAGGTTGCCGTTTTGTCTTTAAGAGAGTCTTCAACGGCTGGAAAAAGCACGAAAGACCTCAGTCCCAAATTCATACATTCCTCAACCTCCTTTACCACGTAATCTTCTGAAAATCGAAAAATTCCGGGTAAGGCGCCAATCGGCTCTTTCTTTCCCGTGCCGTCTACCACAAAAAGTGGGAAAATGAGGTTTGCAAGATCTAGTCTTGTTTCGCGAACCATACTTCTAATGGTCTCAGAGGCACGATTTCTTCTTGGTCTTTCAAGCATAGCTACGAATGTCGGTCAAAAGTACGAACCTCCGCTCAACACCTTAGTTTTGCATTATATAAGAAAATGCTCAGTACCAAAGACCTTTCATTCAATTATCCGCAAGGTGCCACTTTCAGTTTTCCAAATCTGAACATAACCGAGGGCCAATCTTTACTCGTTCTTGGTAAGTCAGGGTCTGGCAAAACAACACTATTACATTTGTTGGCCGGACTAATGAATCCTGCTGATGGATTGGTTGAAATTTCCGGAGTCAATCTGGTGGAACTTAATGGCTCCAAAAGAGATAAGTTTCGTGGAGAAAACATTGGAATCGTTTTTCAATCAGCGCAGTTTGTACGTTCTATCACCGTGTTTCAAAACCTAAGTCTTGCACGTTCTTTAGCGGGTTTATCAGCTAATAATGAGTTGGCGGAAAGTCTTCTTAATGAGTTGGGAATTACGCACAGGATGCACGCGAAGCCAAGCGATTTAAGTATTGGGGAGCGCCAGAGAGCGAGCATTGCCAGGGCTTTGGTAACCAACCCAAAAGTGGTGCTGGCAGATGAGCCAACTTCTGCCTTAGATGATGAAAATGCTGCTTTGGTTGCAAACCTTCTCCAGAGGACAGTGACGGGTCACGGAGCAGCTTTAATTGTGGTAACCCATGATCAGCGGTTAAAAAACCGTTTTCAAAATTCGATAACGCTATGAGGATGTTGGGCCTTGCATACGCAAATCTGAAGGAGCATTTCCTTACAACTGCACTGAGCGTTATGCTACTAGCTATCGGTATCGGGATGGTGTCCTTTATCGTTACTGTAAGCAATCAACTCAACGACCGTTTTAATCGAGATATCCGAGGAATCGACATGGTTGTTGGGGCAAAAGGCAGCCCCCTTCAGCTCATTCTCTCGGCTGTTTATCAAATAGACAATCCAACCGGTAATATTCCCGTTTCTGAGGCCCGAAGAATAATCACGCATCCACTTGTTAAATACAGTATTCCACTCTCTTATGGAGATAGTTATGGTGGCTATCGGATTGTTGGTACAGATTCAGTTTATCTCCGTCATTTTGGGGCAACTTTTTCATCCGGAACCAGCTGGTCTGGAAGCATGGAAGTGGTGCTTGGTAAAACCGTAGCGAAGAGTCTTGAGATGAGTATAGGCAGCCACTTCCACGGAACTCATGGTTTAGAAACCGAAGGAGAGGCACATGAAGAAGCACATTATACCGTGGTTGGAATCCTGAATGAAACCGGTACCGTGGCAGACCGCTTAATTCTCACTTCCACAACAAGTGTTTGGGATATTCATCATCATCCAGAAGAATCAGATGAACACCAACACGGCCATGCTGATGAGGAATCCAATCATTATGAAGATGATCAGCAAATTACCGCCCTACTGGTGAAATTTAAGAGCCCAATGGGCATAATGCAAGTGCCTCGTTTTATCAACGAAAAGACATCTATGCAGGCAGCATTACCAGCCATTGAGATAAACCGACTTTACGATTTGATGGGAATTGGGTTTTCAACTCTTCAAGCAATTGGATTCCTCATCATGTGTATTGCAGCATTAAGTGTGTTTATTTCCCTCCTTAATTCTTTAAAAGAAAGGAAATATGAACTTGCGCTGATGCGTTCATTAGGAGCGTCTCCGACAAAACTCTTTGCTCTCGTATTACAAGAAAGTCTGCTTTTATGCTTAGTGGGATACGCGTTTGGCATTATTCTAGGGCGCATTGCGGTTATGACTCTTTCAACATTTGGCGAAGAGCAATTTCACTTTTCTATAACGCAAGTAGCAATAAGCGAAATAGAAATTTGGTTGCTACCAATAACCCTTTTTGTAGGCGTTGTGGCTGCCTTGATACCTGCCCTAAGAGCCTACAAAACAGACATCTCAACCATTTTGAGAAATGAATAAAGTGTTGATTTCCTCTCTTTTTGTTTTGGCAGGACTACTAGTACAGGCCCAGCATAAACCAATTGACTGGGCTCTTTTGGCAAAAGTTACCTGGGAAGAAAAGTACTACCCAAAATATGATGAAACCGTTTGGTATCCAGCTTACAGCAAAGAAGTACTTGGTTTAGATAGTGCTTTAATTGTAATTGAAGGATATGTAATTCCAGTAGACGTAGAGTCTGGTTACTATGTGCTTTCTGCCAATCCGTTTGCGTCTTGTTTTTTCTGCGGAAATGCTGGCCCAGAAAGTGTAATGGAACTCCAATTTCCTAAGGGAGTAAAAGAAGCCTTCAAAACAGATGAAATAGCGACTTTTAAAGGGCGTTTAAAGCTAAACTGGGACGACCTAGAACATTGTAATTATATATTAACTGGTGCTTTGCTGAAATGAAATTCCTAACGAAAATAATGCTGAGCATTGCCCTTACCTGTTTCTTCATTTCTGGCACATTTGCGCAAACCACTGTTAGTTGGAGTTCTTTTTCACAAGTTAAATTCCATCGCCAATATTCTGAAACATTTGGATTTGAAGTAAACATCAAGCCTCCCGAATTCTCGAAAGACTTACTTGCCCTAAATGGTAAGGAAATAAAGGTGAAGGGGTATGTAATTCCGGTAGACATAGAACTCGGGATGTACATGGTTTCTGCCAATCCGTTTGCAAATTGTTTCTTCTGCGGCAACGCAGGACCAGAAACCGTTGTTGAGCTTTTACCTACTGGTAAATTCCCACGTTTTGGCACCGATCAAGTCGTGACTTTTAAAGGTATCCTACAGATAAACCAAGATGGCGAAATGAATGCTGTACCCTACCAGTTGTTCAGAGCCGAGGTAGTTAAATAACTGCGGTTATTTAATCTTGAGCGTACCGGAAAAAGTAAATTCTTGTTTAATTTTTCCATTTTTTGATACGATGGCCGTACCCTCAATCTGATTACCGAATACCCGCCCCTCCCATTTTAAAGACATTCCTTTGGAATTTGAGTTTACGGCCTCAAAATGGTACACCATTTCACCTAACAGTTCTTCCTTTTTTGAAATAGCATACTCGCCTTGCTGGAACCCTCCAGTGTCTGGGTGGCGCATGTGTTTTGAGGTGAACTTATTTGACTTAAACGTAAGCTCATCTTCAAATGGTGGCAGCTCTTTTTTCTTTTTGATTTCTTGTTGCTCCATTGTTACAACAAAAACTTTGGCGTGAAGAATCTTGTCCTTGGGTCTACGCTGAGCAAACCCCGAAATGTTAACTGAAATAAGTACCGTTATTAGTAAGAGTACAATTGACGATTGGCATCTTAGCATTAAAATTGTTTTAGTTGCTCAACCTTCTCGTAAAGCTCGTTTTTTAGTCTACCACCACCTTGCCGTAGGTCTTGCATTTCCCCAGCCAAATCTTTATGCTTAAACGGTAGGTCTTTATCTTTTAAAAGCACACGATCCTCTATCACTTTTTGCAAATATTCTTCGTGAGCCTTATTTCTCAGCTTCTGATTTTCTACTCGATGCTCGACAAAAGAAAGTAGGGTGCTTTTGAGTCCCTCAATATCTCGTTTTTCGACTGGGTCAGACACTTTAAGGCCGTAGATATCTAATATCCGTTGAAAGAACACTAAATCAATAACCAATGAATTTATTTCAGATAGCCATTCACGGGTTTCATTGTAAAATTGCTGGGCACGTTTTCTGTCGTTCACCTGTACTGACATATTCCAAATATAGCCAAAGGAGATACAATTGTTGCCAATGCTGAACTATGCTTCAACGCTGTTGTTAGATTTGCGAAATGGATAGTTTAACGCAAATTGTTTTAGGTGCGGCTGTGGGTGAAGCTGTACTTGGGAAAAAGATTGGAAACAAGGCGTTACTTTGGGGCGGAATTGCCGGCACAATTCCTGATTTAGACGTGGCTTATATTTGGTTGAAAGGTGGAGGAGCTATTGATGAAATAGTGCTCCACCGAGGAATTTCGCATTCAATCACCTTCGCTGTTTTAATGGCACCCGTTTTAGGTTGGTTGGTTAATTGGTTGTACCGCAAATCTTCAGAGGCCAACTTCAAACAATGGACGACACTTTTTTTCTTTGCCGTTTTCACACATCCATTACTGGACTGTTTAACAACCTATGGCACCCAACTATTCTTGCCGTTTTCTGATTACCGTGTAAGTATTGCCACCGTTTTTGTGGTTGATTTGTTTTACACGCTACCATTTTTACTCAGCGTAATTGCTGTTTCCTTTATAAGAAGAACTAATGGTTGGCGACAGAAAATCAATTATCTAGGTCTTGCTCTTAGCTCCGCTTATCTTATTGCTGGATTAATCAACAAGATGATTGTTTCTAGCGTCTTTCAACAAGACCTTGCCTTAGAACCCGATAATAAAGAGCTTGTTTTTGTGGGCACAACCCCCTTAAATATTGCGCTATGGTATGGAGTAGCAGAATCAGATTCTGCTTTTCATATTGGTTACTACTCGGTATTTGATGAGACGAAAGACGTCTCTTGGGTGGAGTTTGAGAAAAATCACTCTTTACTCTCTGATATTAATGATGAATATGGTGTAGAGCGGTTGCGTTGGTTTAGCGACCAATTATATGTGGTGACACAGCCCTCTTCAGACACTCTAAACTTCTACACTTTGAAATTTGGTAGGAGTAAATTTGAATCAGAAACCCCAGAAGGCTCTTTTCTATTCTACATGAAAATTGTAAAAAATCAAGATGGTACTCTTGATTACTTGTCAATTCGAGAGCCCGACATCGACAAAATGGGACAACAATTATCTGATTTAGCTAACCGAGCATTAGGAGATCAAACACTGCTAAAATAGAGGTGTCATCTACCAATAAGTGAATTATGCTGGATTTGTAACGTTTGTCTTGCGGTACAACTTAATTGCGCCAAAAATAATTCCCGATAACACTAACAACGAAACGATTACGTCTAAAGGAATTGCCGTGTTTGGCGGTGGAGGCGGCAGTGGCTGTGCAAAACCCTCACCGATGGCTAATGCGAAAACTGAAAATATTGAAGCGGCCTTTTTCATTGTTAAATACTTGAACACGAAGTTAAAACTTTTTGTTAAATACTAATTTTCAACGATTGGTGTTTCGTTTTATCAGTAATTAACTCAAAAATGTATACACCAGAGGCTATCTGATTTCTACTCATAGAAAAAACTTTTTCTCCTTCAGGAACTGCTCCTTCCCATACTACTCTTCCAAACATGTCGGTGAGTTTTGCCATTTTCAGCCCAAGGGTTTCAATTCCGCTTATTACCAACATTTCTTCGTTTGACCAAGATGTTAGCGTTCGAGTTCTTGAGTCTTGACTAAAGGTTGAGGTTACGTTTTCCGGATAAAAATGCAAGGTAAATCGCTCCTCGTCATCAGAAACTGCACCCCAAGTCGTATAGACAGAATCTACAAGAAGGTCTTGAATTACATTTTGGGTGTGGTCCTCCAACTCTACCGACATACCTATTGGCAGAGTATAAAGTTCTTCAAATGTGAAGGTATATTGGGCCAATTCTCCAGGTAAGAACCCTAATGGAACTTCGGTATGCTCAAACACATGTGGCAATCCGTTAATTGAAATTCGGTGATTATTTGTTGGGGCTGGTGGAGCAACAACTTGAGTGAAAATATGTGGCTGCCAAGGATTACCCATGTTAAGTAACGCATCACAACAGCCATCCCAACCATATGTAGGAATCGTTGTAGGTGGGTTCCATCCATCATCTTCAAAATAAACCTCGGTAAAATGTGCGAAGCCATTTCCTTCCACTTCTACCCGCACAGAATAATCACCATACTGAGCGTAGGACGCTTGAACAAAAAGCGTTAATCCGATTACAATAACGATGTGTTTCATGATGAATTTAATTAGATAACTCCTATCAAAAATACAAAACCCCACCCTTAACGGGTGGGGTTTTATGAGGTCGAGAGCGGATTTGAACCGCTGTAGATGGTTTTGCAGACCACTGCCTAACCGCTCGGCCACTCGACCATGGTGCAAAAGTAATAATCCGTGCCTTATGAGAGCACTTTCAATTTACCTTCCAAACAACGCGGCTTTGTCCAAGGCTTCCGCCAACAGGTGGATTAAACTTGGTGAGGCTTACCTCCCAACTGTTTACCCACGCATATTGTTCTTGAAGTTTTAGTGCAATTCTTTTAGCAACTGTTTCGATGAGCTTAGATCTTACTGCCATTTCAGCTTTTACTAAATTATAAACGACCACATAATCAACCGTTTTTGTAAGGTCATCAGAGTCTGCACAATCATTAAAATCTGCAACCGCCTTGATGTCAATCCTGTACTTCCCCCCAATTCTCCCTTCTTCTTCTAGGCAACCATGGTATGCGTGTAGACTTATATCTTCAATAAAAAGCTCTTGCATTACTTTAGTTTTTCTACTCCTTCTCGTAAACGAGAAATTACTTCCTCTTTTCCGAGTAACTCAGTCATTTCAAATAAGACAGGACCTCCGGCTTGCCCGCTAAGCAATACCCTAAACAATTGCATTACTTGGCCTGGATTAATCTCTAAGTCTTCTGCGGTCGATTTAAAAGTTCCTTCAAGTTCGTCAGCTTTCCAGTTATTCAAGCTTTCCAAAGCATTTGCTAAAACAGGGAAAAACCTTTCAGCACTCTCATTCCAACGCTTGCTCACCACTTTTTCATCGTATGAGGATGGTTTTTGGAAGAAGTAATTCCCAAAATCCCAAAATTCGTTTGTGAATTGCGTTTTCTCTTTGATAAGTGAACAAACAGCTTTAATGTACTCGAAGTCTACATTGATTTCTTTCTCTACAAGGGATTTGGAAAAAATCTCTGCTAATTCAGCATCATCTCTTGTTCTAAGATATTGCTGGTTGTACCATTTCGCCTTTTCAGGGTCAAACTTGGAGCCTGACTTCCCAACACGTTCTAGTGAAAATGCTTGTACCAATTCATCAAAAGTGAATATTTCTTGTGGCGTTCCTGGATTCCAGCCCAACATTGCTAACATGTTCACGAATGCTTCTGGAAAATAGCCACGTTCTTTATAACCATGTGATTGTTCTCCTGACTTTGGGTCCATCCAATTCAAAGGAAACACAGGAAATCCCAATCGGTCTCCATCTCTTTTGCTCAGTTTTCCGTTTCCGTCTGGCTTTAGAATTAGGGGTAAGTGCGCCAAAATTGGCATTACATCTTCCCAGCCTAAGTATCTGTAAAGTAGTACATGAAGAGGTGCTGATGGCAACCACTCCTCTCCACGGATTACGTGGGTGATTTTCATCTTGTAGTCATCAACAATATTTGCCAAATGATAAGTAGGCATTCCGTCTGACTTGAAAAGAACCTTATCGTCCATTTGAGACGTATGAACGACAACCCACCCTCGAATTGCATCATGAAACCGTACTTCTTCTTTCCTAGGAATCTTAATCCTAATTACGTACGGTTCTCCTTCATCAATTCGCTTTTTGACCTCATCCTCAGAAAGGGTCAACGAATTTTTCATTGTTTCACGTGTAACCGCGTTGTACTGCGGTGCCGCAACCTTTGCTGCGGTCAACCTTTCTCGCATTTCGGTCAATTCTTCAGAAGTATCAAACGCATAGTAAGCATGCCCGCTTTTAATAAGCTGGTCTGCAAACTCTCGATAACTTTCTTTGCGTTCAGACTGCCGATATGGGCCGTACGGCCCACCTGTTTTGGGGCCTTCATCTATCTTCATTCCGCACCACTCAAGAGCATCAAGAATATGTTCTTCGGCAGCCTCGATATATCGATTTTGGTCGGTATCCTCAATTCTAAGAATGAAGTCTCCACCCATTTTCTTCGCAAGTAGATAATTGTAAAGAGCGGTTCTAACGCCTCCAATATGTAGCGGACCCGTTGGGCTAGGCGCAAATCTTACTCTAACTTTTCTGTTCTCCATTTGAGGTTGATTTTGGGCGCGCGAAGTTAGCCTTATTTCATCTTTATGGAAGGCTCGAAAGTTAGAAGCCTTGGAATAGCCCTATTTTTGCTAATTGCAGCAACAAAGAAATGTTAGTAGCGTTGAGTTAAAAATGAGCGAAGACGGATTACAATTAAAGCAAAAGCTAGATGAGTTTATTCAGAAGTTTTATCTGAATCAGCTAATTCGTGGGGTTTTGTTGACAACAGGTTTGCTGGTTGCATTTTTTGTTGCCTTTGTTTCTCTCGAATATTTTGTTCGATTTGGTATCACTGGTAGAACCGTTTTCTTCTACTCTCTAATTGGTATTTCTGCTCTTGCCATGGGCCGATGGATAATTGAGCCACTTATTCGAATTTGGAAACTCCGCCCAGGTATTTCTTACGAAGAAGCAGCATCAATTGTTGGTAAGCATTTTACGAACATTGAGGATCGCTTGCTAAATACGCTTCAGCTTCAGCAAACAGCTGAGGGTTCTAGTTCCGAACTCCTATTAGCAAGTATCGACCAACGAATAGGCGAACTAAAGCCTATTCCATTTTCAACAGCCATCGATTTAAAAGAAAACAGGCATTTTTTACGGTATGCTTTACCTCCTCTTTTGTTGCTTATTGGTCTTTTGCTGCTTTGGCCCACTTTGGTTAGAGAAGGAACTAGAAGAATTGTTAATCACAGAACGGCATTTGAAAATCTTGCCCCGTTTCTTTTCAATATTCAAAACGAAGAACTAAGCACAATTGAAATGCAAGATTTTGAACTCCTTGTGTCTCTTGATGGAAACGAAGTTCCGAACGATCTTTATGTGGAGGTAGCTGGCAAACGCACGTTAATGAACAAGTTAAGTGCAGCCAAATTCTCATACGTTTTTCATCAACCAAGAGAAAACGTTGATTTTAAGTTTGAAGGAAACGGGTTTAACTCACCAACTCATACACTTAGCGTTCTACCAAAACCGAATTTGGTTGGCTTCCATATATCACTTGAATTCCCAAAATACATTGGACGAACGGATGAATCTCTGTCCAATACAGGAGACCTTTTGATTCCAGAAGGGACTAAGGTAAATTGGGAGTTAAGTACTTCGAAAACAGAAGCCGTCACTGTGTTTTTCGGTAAGGAAAAGCAAAACGTTGATCGGACTTCTGAAAACGGATTTAGTTTTTCTCAACGATTCTCTAGAAGCACAAACTATGCGTTAGTCGGTTCAAATAAATTCATCAATTCTGGTGATTCTGTTCGTTATACGGTAACCATTATTCCAGATTTATACCCATCTATTTCGGTAATTGGTGTAGAAGATTCGCTAAATCCAAAGCGGATGTATTTCAACGGCCAGATTAAAGATGATTACGGCTTCTCCTCTTTGGTTTTCAAGTATAAGAAGTTGGATAAGTCAAATGAATTATCCGAGGTCGCTCTAAATGTTTCTAAGGGTCAACGGTCAGAGTCGTTTTACCATTTCTGGGACCTTTCTTCTATCGGACTTGTGCCAGGTGATGCCATTGAATACTACTTCGAAGTATGGGACAATGATGGAGTAAACGGAAGCAAGTCTAGTCGGACCGAAAAAAGCACTTACCGCATTGCAACGATGGACGAATTGGCCAAGGAAAATGACTTACAAAGCGAAAAACTGAAAGAGAACCTTACTGAAAGTCTGAAAATGGCTAAGGAAATGAAGAAGTCAATTGAAGATCTTCAGAAAGACTTGCTCGACAAAAAGAATCTTGATTGGGAGGATAAAGAAAAAATGAAACAGGTTTTAGCAATGCAAAAAAGCCTGCAAAACCGCATGGAAGACGTTCAACAAAAGAGCGAACAGAAAAACTCCAAAATGAATGAGATGATGGAGTTTGACCCGCAGTTGGTTGAAAAGCAGAAACAACTTGAAAAACTATTTGAAGAGGTTATGTCTGAAGACATGAAGAAGTTGTTTGATGAAATGGAAAAATTGATGGAGGAAATGACCAAAGACAAGGCTCAGGAACTTCTTGAAGACATAGAACTCAGCAATGAAGACCTTGAAAAAGAGCTTGATCGTAGCCTCGAATTGTTTAAGCAATTAGAGTTTGAACAAAAACTTGAACAAACGATGGAACGTTTAGAAGAGTTAGCGAAAGAACAAGAAGAGTTATCTGAAGAGACAAAAGAAAAAACGGGTGAGAATGAAGAACTTTCAGATAAACAAGAAAAACTGAATGAGAAATTCGAGGATATAAAGAAAGAGTTAGACGATTTAGAAAAAAAGAACAGCGATTTAGAAAGTCCTAACGATATGGAGGACTTTGAAAATGAGGAAGAATCGGTTGAAAACAGCCAAAAGGAAAGTCAAGAACAACTAGACAAAGAGCAGAACAAAAAAGCGTCAGAATCTCAGAAAAAGGCGTCCGATCAAATGAAAAACATGGCTCAAAAAATGGGCAATATGATGATGCAAATGCAAGCGCAGGGGCAACAAGAAGATTTAGAGGCGCTGCGACAAATTGTAGAGAATTTACTCACGCTGTCTTTTGATGAAGAAAAACTCATTAGCACCTTAAAAATCACCAATCAGAACGATCCCAAGTACACTGATTTGGCGCGAGAGCAGCTCAAGCTGAAAGACGATAGTAAATTGATTGAAGATTCTTTATACGCACTTAGTAAGCGTTTTCCACAAATAGAAACGATTGTAAATCGGGAAATAAGAGCGGTTAATAGCAACATGAAGAAGTCCATCCAAAATATGGCGGATAGGAAGACTTCAGATGCTTTGTCGCGGCAACAGTTTGCCCTGACCTCAATAAACAACCTAGCATTGATGCTAAGTGAAACGGTTCAGCAAATGCAGCAAGCCATGGCATCGTCAATGCCTGGTTCTGGTTCTTGTAATAAACCAGGTAGCAGCGGAAAACCCTCCGCTGGCGCTATGCGAAGTCTGCAAGAGCAGATGAACAAGCAGATGGAAAGTATGAAAAAAGGCATGAGTCCGGGTGGAAAGAAACCAGGCGATAAGCCCGGTATGTCTCCTGGAAATAAAGGCATGAGTAAAGAGTTCGCAAAAATGGCGGCACAACAGGAGGCCTTAAGAAACATGGCCAGGGAGTACGAATCTCAGTTAAAAAAAGACGGAAAAGCTGGAAGTGCAGGGGCTGGTGGAGAAATGAAAAAACTACAAGAGCTCATGGAGCAGACTGAAACCGACCTCGTAAACAAAATGATTACGCAAGAAACCTTGATGCGTCAACAAGAAATTCTAACGAAGCTCTTAGAGGCAGAAAAAGCAGAGAGAGAAAGGGAACAAGAAGAGCGGAGAGAGTCTAAAGAAGCACAAAATGAAGATTATGGTAACCCTGAGATATTTTTCGAGTATATAAGACGGAAAAATAATGAGACTGAACTGCTAAGAACTGTACCTCCAAACTTAAATCCGTTCTACCGGAACATGGTTGATGAGTACTTTAAACAGCATGTCGAATAACTAGACCAATGGAAAAACAAAGCCTGAATTTCGACTCAAAGGCCGACAACATCGTAATTGCCGAAAAGCTGGTTGATGATGTATGTAAAAAATTCTCTGTTGACGAAGACTACTATGGAAACATACTTATCGCTGTAACTGAAGCAGTTAACAATGCGATAAACCATGGTAACCGACAAAACCCAGAGAAAAAAGTTCACCTAGAATTTATTGAGCGCGCTGACAGGCTTTCCTTTAGCGTTCGCGATGAAGGAGAGGGTTTTGACCATGATAGTTTACCTGACCCGACTGACCCTGAAAATCTAGAAAAGATTAGTGGCCGTGGCGTTTTTCTAATGAAACACTTGGCCGATGAAGTTGAGTTCTCAGAAAACGGAACTAAGGTCGAAATGATTTTCAAAGTCGGATAAATGCCCTCCGTTTCGTTCGCCTCAGAACAAACTGAATATTCTATTAGTAATCAACCAGAAACAACCAGCTGGTTCATTTCGGTATGCAAATCCGAACAAAAGAATCTGTCCGAGCTGACCTATATTTTCTGCTCTGATGATTATCTTTTAGAACTCAATCAAAAACACCTTTGCCACGACTATTATACTGACGTAATAACCTTCGATTATTCTGACGAAAAAACCGTCTCAGGCGATGTGTTTATCAGCATTGATAGGGTAATTGATAATGCTGCGTCTGTTGGTGTACCGGTGAGAGAGGAGCTTGATCGGATAATGATTCATGGCCTTCTACACCTACTTGGTTACAAAGACAAATCTGCTGAAGAAAAAGAGCGGATGACCCATAAAGAGGATTTTTATCTATCTTCGCGGGTTCACTAATTGATTCAACCAGTTGATTTTCAATTAGTTAGGTTTGTTCCACGTGAAACGGTTAGGTGAGCTATGCAAAAACACTATGATGTAATTGTTGTTGGTGGAGGACACGCAGGATGTGAAGCTGCCGCTGCTGCTGCTAACCTTGGCTCTAAAACCCTCCTTATCACCATGAACATGGCCACCATAGGTCAGATGTCATGTAACCCGGCAATGGGCGGAGTAGCAAAGGGCCAAATTGTTAGAGAAATAGATGCTTTAGGTGGTTACTCTGGTATCGTCTCAGACCGATCAATGATCCAATTCCGTATGCTCAACCGCTCAAAAGGCCCAGCAATGTGGAGCCCCAGGACCCAAAATGACAGATACAAATTTGCTTACGAGTGGCGAATGTTATTAGAGCAAACAGATAATCTTGATTTTTGGCAAGACACTGTTGTTTCTATTAGTACCATAAACAACTGTATCAGCGGAGTAAAAACATCGTTAGGATTGACGTTTGAATCAAGTTCTGTTATCCTTACCAATGGCACCTTCCTAAATGGACTGATTCATATTGGAGAGAAAAACTTTGGAGGAGGTCGCAGTGCAGAAAAGGCATCGACTGGTCTTACCGAATGCCTACAAAAACTAGGTTTTTCTAGTGGAAGAATGAAGACTGGTACTCCTCCTAGAATAGACGGACGAAGTATTGATTATTCTGTATTAGAAGAACAGCCCGGAGATGAAAACCCAAATAAGTTTAGCTTCACAAATACCACGTCATTAACTACGCAGCGAAGTTGTCATCTTGCTTATACTAGCGAAAAAGTGCACGATACCCTTCGGCTCGGCTTTGACCGATCGCCTATGTTTAACGGCAGAATCCAAGGACTAGGTCCTAGGTACTGTCCCTCAATAGAGGATAAAATCGAACGATTTGCCGGTAAAGACTCACATCAACTTTTTGTTGAGCCAGAAGGCTGGGATACAGTAGAGGTTTATTTAAACGGCTTTTCTACTTCCCTCCCAGAAGATGTACAATATCAAGCTTTACAAGAAATAAAAGGATTTGAAAAGGCTAAAATTTTTCGACCAGGATATGCTATTGAATATGATTACTTCCCGCCAACTCAACTTACACATACATTAGAAACAAAAATTGTAAATAACCTTTTCTTTGCTGGACAAATAAACGGCACAACCGGCTATGAAGAAGCTGCGTGCCAAGGATTGATGGCTGGTATAAATGCACATCAAAACGTATCCGGTAAATCACCGTTCATCCTTGGACGATCTGATGCTTATATAGGTGTACTTATTGATGACCTTATTACCAAAGGAACTGACGAACCATACCGCATGTTCACCTCGAGAGCAGAACATAGAATTTTATTGAGACAAGACAATGCAGACATTAGGCTTACCCATCTCGGTTACAAATTGGGCTTGGCATCGGAAACAAGATTGAAAAATGTACAGGCTAAAATTGAAGATGTCCTCCAAATTGAAAAGGCACTAGGCAAACTAAGCTTAGAGGTTTCGGAAAGCAATGCATACCTAAAATCTAAAAACAGTGCTGTCGTTAGCCAAAAACTGCGAGCGTATTCATTAATTACAAGGCCAGAAGTCGACCTTCCATCTATGATTCATTCAATTCCATCTGTGGGTCATTCAATACACTCAATTAGCGAGGACCCTGCAGTGATTGAACAGGTGGAGATTAAGGCCAAATACAGCGGATACATTCAAAAAGAACAGGACTCCGCAGAAAAAATATTAAAGTTTGAAAACATTCAACTTCATCCAGATTTCAATTATGGCTCCCTCAAATCTTTGTCCATGGAATCTAGAATTAAACTGACCCAAATAAAGCCATCTAGTCTCGGGCAAGCCGCCAGAATTAGCGGTGTATCCCCATCGGACATATCGGTACTTTTAGTTCATTTAGGTAAATAGTTTCACGTGGAACAATCTCTTGAAAAACTTCAATTCTGCCCTTCATGCGGATCAGAACAATTAGTAAAAACCATTTCCGCCATAGATTACACCTATTCTAAAAACAAATTTAATATTGACAGGTGCTCATCCTGTAGTCTTTGTTTCACCAACCCACGCCCAACAGCAGGGGCCATCGGAAAATACTACGACAACCCAGAATATGTATCGCATACAGATACGAAATCTGGACTGCTTTTTACCTTATACCGGGTAGTAAAAAGCTACACCCTTAGCAGAAAAATCAACTTTCTAAACTCCCTTTCGAAACAAAAAAACGCATTAGATTTCGGAGCAGGTACAGGAGATTTTAGCATTGAACTTCAGAAAAACGGTTGGTATGTTTACGCATATGAACCAGATTTATCTGCGCGGGAACGAATAAAAAACAAAAGTTCAAACGTTGAGTTAATTGAAAGTATTAGTGTAATCGACTCTAATAGCATTAGCATTATTACCCTTTGGCATGTACTAGAACATGTTCATACGCTCAACGAAACGCTAGCGGAATTCAGCCGAATAGCCAATGATAAAGGAACTTTGATTATTGCGGTCCCGAATTACCAATCTTACGATGCCAAACATTATGGTACAACATGGGCCGCATATGATGTACCCAGACATCTATATCACTTTGACCTAAAGTCTATTGAGCCCTTATTACAAAAACACGGCTTTATCTTAAAGCAAATCAAACCAATGTGGTTTGATTCATTTTACGTCAGCCTGCTTAGTGAAAAGAATTCACGTCAAAAAGGTTTCCTTCAAAATGTAATTGGGTGGGGATCTGCTTTAATTATAGGTCTCGTTTCAAACCTATGGGCGATATCAGAAAAACAAAAGGCGTCAAGCGTGACCTACGTCTTTCAAAAGGTCGTTTAAGGGCACCTAAAGGCTTCCTACGGATTACCTGGGGCCAGACCATGTAAATCCATTTATCTTTATTCTACAGAGAAATATAGAGCTTTAATGCCTATACATGTAACTTATTGAAAATAAGGCTGTTACACAAACTTCAATCGACTATGCAACTCATCTCGGTAGGAACCACCTACAGGTATAATCTTTTTGTCATCCTCAATAACCAAATTATTTTGTTCGATTGCTAAAATTTTGTCAACCCTAACAATAAATGATCGATGCACTCTAAGGAACTCGCTGCTCGAAAGTTTTGTAAGCATATCTTTCATGGTAGAGTGAACGGTAAACTTCGCATCCTTTGTTTGAATGATGACATAATCCTTCAAAGCCTCTACGAAATAAATTTCTTTTGTTTTAACCTTAACCAACCGACTATTAGATTTCACGAATATGCAATCTTCAACTGACTTATCTAAAACGATAGAGGAATACAAATCACGCTCCTTTCTGACTTCCTGCTCCTTGCCGTGCTTATACAAAGCCATTTCTATTGAAGTGTGCAGGTCAATCTCTTTAAACGGCTTAATGATGTAACCATAAGGCTCAGTAACTTTAGCTTTACTCAATGTGCTTTCATCTGCATAAGCCGTCAAGAAAATAACCGGTATTCTGTACCGGTTTTTAATCTGTTCAGCTGCTTCAATACCACTAATATCACCTTTCAACATAATGTCCATAAGGATCAGATTTGGACGATGTTCTCCGGCTGCATCAATCGCGTCTTCACCACTATTAACTACTGCAGGAACAGCATAGCCAAGTTTTTTTAGGCTGTTTTGTATATCCTTTGCTACGATACTCTCATCCTCAACGACAAGTACGCTTGTTTTTGCCATAATTATTGTTCTTTAAACAGAATATTAAACTTGGTTCCTTCCTTTATTACAATATCCAACTCTCCGCCAATTTGAGTAATCAAAGTGGTTACAAGTTGCAATCCCAACGACTCCGCATTCTCTATATCGAAGTTAGCTGGTAACCCTATACCATCATCTCCTATAATAAGTTTCAATCTACCATCAGATAATCTAGAAAAATCTATGTTAATCCGACCTGTTCTACGACCCTCAAAGGCATATTTTAGAGAATTAGAAACCACTTCATTAATGATTAACCCGCACGGAATTGACGTATCCAAATTCAAGAAAATTTCCTCCAAATTAAAATCCAGCGACAATCCTCCTTCCGGTCTACCATATGAATGAAAAAGATTACGGGCAATATTCTGAATATACTCTGAAAAATTTACCTCCGACAAGGTCTTACTCTGATACAAACTCTCGTGAACGAAAGACATTGATTTAATCCTGTCTTGACTTTCCCGAAGAATAGCCAAAGCCGTTTCATCATCAATATATGACGATTGTAAATTGAGGATACTTGAAATCACCTGCATATTATTCTTTACGCGATGATGTACTTCTTTAAGTAAAACTTCTTTCTCTTTGATCGACTCTTCTAACTGACTTTCGTATTCTTTCCTCTCAGTTATATCCTCGAAAACAGCAACAAAATAATTTGGATTTTCGTTAGAGTCACGAACCAAAGATACAGTGACATTTGCGCTCAATACATCTCCATCCTTACGGACATAAGTTTGTTCACGAGAAAAATTTTTAATCTTTCCACTAAGCAATTGATCCCAATCAACTAAACTCTCTTCTACTTCTTCCGGTACGCCAAGTTCATAAAAAGTCTTTTTATACAATTCATCGGCCTCATAACCCAACATGCTACATAGCCTTTCATTCACCAAAAGAAACCTACCCATTTTGGCTATTCGAGCAATACCAATGTAGGCTTGGTCATAGATTGCTCTATGTCGTTCTTCGCTTAACCTAAGTTCCTCTTCTGCTTTTTTAATTGCTGTGATGTCGCGCGAAACACCCATCGCTCCAACAATATCTCCCTTCTCATTCTTTAAAACTGACGCTGACAGAAAAGATATAAAAAACGTTCCATCCTTTTTACGGTTAATAATTTCGTTGGCCAAAGACCCTTGATTGGTAATATGACCAACTACTTTTTTCATTTCTACCTCGTCCGAAAACAAAATGGACAGGGGACTTCCTAAAACCTCTTCTCTACTATATCCGAAGGTTTCCTCAGCAGCTGCATTAAACTCGTTTATGTTGTAGTCTATGTCCGTAGCAACAATCATATCTAACGAACTGTCAATGATACTTCTTGCATACTGTTTTGCATGACGAAGTTCTTTCTCTGCTTTAGTACGCTCAATAATTTCACGTTGTAACTGCAGGTTTGTTTCTTCAGCTATTTGAGCCCTAAGCTGCTCTCTCGCTAGTTGTTTCCGTGTGGAAACATCATGTATCAATAGCTGTATAGAACCATCGTCCAAAAGACCACCACTTGTTTCAACATCAAGAATGGTTCGAAGATTTGCAACCCTAACTTTAAGTTCAATAAAGCCTGGATTTTTGCCCTTTTTAATGTTGTTTAAAAGCAGGTCAAACTCATTATTATAAGACGGGTGTAGAAATTCTGTTGGTTTAATAATTCCAGATTCTATGCTCGCTAAACCGAGCATTTTTATTGCATGCGGATTTGCGTAATCAACTAGGCCATCTTTGATAATTAGCACACCAACTGGTAAACTTTCTACCAAGTTCTGATAGCGAGTTGGGCTTTCTTGTTGCTTTAATTTAGCGCACATCTACTTTTTCTGGTTGTTCTATTCTTTCTCCATCAACCTTGGTAACTACTCCCAATTTATAAGTTATTGTTCGAGTAATCAGCCCAGCAACATCATAGTATACCCAATCTCCTTCTTTTTGGCCAAACTTGTACAATCCGCCAACACTTTTTTGACCAGTATTATAGTAGTAACTGTGCGTTCCTGCTTCTAATCCTTGCTCAAATTTTCCTTCAAATTTTATTTTTCCATCTAGGTAATACGATTTCCAAATACCATTTTGTTGTCCAGCGACATAGTTTCCTTCTTCTATGCCATCACCTAAGTCTAGAAACCAAATCCCTTCACGTTCTCCAGACAAGTAATTACCTTTTGAAACTACTTTACCAGTATCGTTATATTCTATAGCAAGTCCCTCCTCCAAACCATCATAGAAAATTTCTTCTCTCCAAGTAGTACCATTCCTATGTATCCATTTCCACTCTCCATCCACCTTTCCTTTGTGATAGGCCCCTCTTTGTTCTTCTTTTCCTTCTGTGTAGTAAAATACCCAGGTTCCTTCTCTAATTCCATTCTTATAATTCCCTTCACTTCTTAATTCACCGGTATCATAATACTCTTTCCAGGGACCTTGTCGTTTGCCTTCAGCGTCTACAATACCATCACCTACTATTTTTCCTTTGCTGTAAATTTTTGCTGAAGTAACTTCTCCTGTTGGTGTATACTCTCTATGCACCCCTTCTTTCACTCCCTTACTGTAACTACCTACTGATTTTACTTGTGCATTTGAATGATATTCCCTCTTAATATCAAGTTTAGCTAACTCTTCTGGTTCTGGGATGAGAATTCCAATTTCATACTTGAAGGTTTCTATCAAATTTCCTTCATCATCAAATGTTTTCCAGTATCCATGTCTTTTATCATTTTTAAACCGCCCTTCCTCTTTTGTTTGTCGATTGTCATAGAAATAGCGCCACAACCCTTGTTTCTGATTGAATTTATCTTTTCTATTTATTCGCTCTCTACCACTAATAAAACCATTTCTGTATTCGATTACAGCGGTAATTCGCCCATCTTCTTCTGAATATTCATACCCAATTCCTTGTTCCTTTCCTTTATCAAGGGTGTCCAGAGGAATGGTTTCACTTATTTGGCCAGAAGCATAATATTTTTTAGTCACACCAATACGAATATCCCTTCTGTAAGTATCTTCCTGAACAAGAATTCCGCCTTCAGAAAACGATTGAGATAGACCTGATTTTAGCCCTTCGCTGTAGGAGATACTTTTGGTAAGTGTAGCATCAGGTGCATAAAATTTCCAAATACTATCTAACTTGTGATTTAACCGATTGCCTTCTGATTTAAGCATTCCATCAGGGTAATAAGTTTTCCAGTACAATTCTGGTTGATTATTAACCATGTAACCTTCGCTGGAAACAGCACCATTTTCGTAAGTGAATTTTACAAATTCTGCTTCTTGCCCAATAACCAAACCTAGGTTACAGACTAGAATAAAAACGACAGAGAAGTATTTTTTCATTGAGAACGATAAAGATAGTTGCATTCAAGAATCCTAATAATTTGATGAACACTCTATAGAATATATAATAAGAGATTATTTAAAACCTATGGTATTATTATATGCTTGTTAGTTCGTGTAGAACATCTTTAATAATAAGTTGCATAACAAGTTTATCAGCATTACTTAACAAGAAATAAACAAGTTTAAAAGTTGGTTTGTTGCATAATATCAGTCAGTTAGCTTTTTATTAACGAGGAGTGCATAACTGAAATTGTTTGTAACTAACAACAGCAGGTTGGTCAGATTTTGATATGTGGATTGTTGACATTTTTACGATCGTTTTGTTTGCATATTCCAACTATTTGCCCAACTGCAATTAAAGAATCAAAGGCACAAATTTTTGTTTGAGAAGATGTTAACAAGCAATTTAGTTTTACCGCTAATTAATGTGAATAAGTGAGAATTTTGGAAAAGACTTACAAACCCTTGCTACCACTAGCATTTACAGTCTTTTTAAATAAATATTAGAATTAGGTTATTAACAACTAAAAACACAATATGCACATTGCTATTTCGTGCGATCATGCTGGTTTTGAGCTAAAAGAGCGAGTAAAACAAGAATTGATTGAAAAAGGAATTAAAATTACTGACTTCGGTCCGTCAACGGCAGACCGAATGGATTATCCTGATGCTATTCATCCTTTGGCAAAAGCCATTAATGATGGAGAAATAGCTTTTGGAATAATTATTTGTGGCAGTGGAAATGGAGTTGCTATGACTGCTAATAAATATGCCAACGTTAGAGCTGGAATTAGTTGGACTGCTGAAATTGCCGAACTTACTAGATTGCATAACGATGCGAATGTGCTTTCGCTACCAGCAAGATTCATATCTGAGAAAACAGCTATCGAGTGTGTAGACAAATTTCTAAATACCAGTTTTGAAGGGGGAAGACACGCCACACGGGTAGATAAAATTGCTATTTCATGTTAAGATTACCGTTACTACTTGCACTGGTTTTTAGCAGCGTTGGGGCTTTGGCTCAAACCAATCATACGGCTGTAAAATATGCTGAAACGATAACTGTAAAGGACCTACGAAGCAGGTTAGAAATTATTGCGTCTGATAATTTTGAAGGCCGTGAGACAGGGCAACCAGGGCAAAAAAAAGCGGCTGAGTATATAAAGGAGCGTTTTCAAGAATTTGGCTTTGTGCCAATAGAAAAACTGAACGGATATTTCCAACCCTTCAAGTTGCAACTAACCTATCCCGATACGGTAAGTCTTGTGGTAGGAGGAGATTCTTTGCGGTTTTTAAAAGACATGTATTATTTCCCAGGATTTGGAGATATGGTTGTTAAATCTGACGAGCTTCTGTACTTAGGCTATGGCATAGATTCAGAAAAATACAGCGATTATAACGGGGTTGATGTAAAAGGTAAAGTGCTGTTAATTTCTGCTGGAGAACCGGTAACCAGAAAAGGCGTATCGCAAGTCACCAAGAGTAAGGATAAGAGCGATTGGACGGTAGACTGGTCGTTAAAAATTGAGCTTGCACGGTCTAAAGGGGCCAAGGCATTGTTGGTAATTGACGACAACCTAACGTCATCTGTTTCTCAATATGGAAGATATATAAAGCGACCAAATTTGGAGCTGGGTGATAGCCCTGCAGAACAAAGCGGGATTCCACTAATCTATATAAGCTCTAAAAAAGCAAACCAGTTTTTAGACGCGGCCAACGTAAGAGGCGGATACGAGGTTTTAGAAAAGAGAATTTCTAAAACTGGAACATCAATTAGTATTAAGGTTCCGCAGAAGGTCGAAATCACTGTTAAAAAAAGGAGGGAAGAACTTATCTCTGAAAATGTGTTGGCGTACTTGGAAGGAAGTGAAAAACCAGATGAGTTGGTTGTAATTACCGCTCACTATGACCACCTTGGAAAAAAAGGAGACGAGATTTTTAATGGTGCAGACGATGATGGTTCAGGAACAACAACGATAATAGAATTGGCCGAAGCGTTTATGAAGGCGAAAGCAGACGGAAATGGACCGAAAAGAAGCATGCTTTTTATGACTGTTTCTGGAGAAGAGAAAGGGTTGCTAGGGTCTGAGTACTATACGGACAACCCAGTTTTTCCGCTCAAAAACACAGTGGCAAATCTTAATGTAGACATGATAGGACGTATAGATGAAGCTCACGCTCCTGATTCTAATTATGTCTATCTAATTGGGTCAGATAAGCTAAGTACAGAACTACATGCGCTTAGCGAAAAGATGAATAAAACGTATGGTGGTTTAGAACTTGATTATACGTTTAACGATGAGAATGACCCAAACCGGTTCTACTATAGGTCTGATCATTACAACTTCGCTAAAAACAACATTCCCGTGATTTTTTACTTTACAGGCGTTCACGAAGATTATCATCAATCAACCGACACGGTAGACAAAATTATGTTTACGAAAATGGAGAAAATTGCCAGGTTGGTTTTTTACACTGCATGGGAGATTGCAAACAGAGAAGAACGGCTAAAAGTTGATGTGCCGCAATTGGAAGGTAAATGATATACACGTTGCCATTCATAGCAGCTTTAGTTGGATGGTTTACAAACTTCATTGCTGTAAAAATGTTGTTCTACCCTAAGGAGCCGGTTAGGCTTCTTGGGCTGTATACACTCCAAGGAATTTTCCCCAAAAACCAACAAGAAGTTGCCGAGAAAATTGGGAAAATGGTTGCGGAGGAGTTGCTTTCATCCGAAGATTTGAAGGAAAAGCTCAATAATCCCGAGAACATTCTTTCAATCAAAGTGCTTGTAGAAGCTAAGATTGATTATTACCTAAATGTCACTTTCCCTAAAAACTACCCGATAACCGCGGCATTGGTTGGCGATAAACGCAAAACCAAGTTTAAAGACAGCGTTATGTCTGAGGTTGATGAGTCTGTGGCTACTATGATTGACAGCTATATGGCCAACATTGAGGAGAAATTTAACGTAGAGCAAATTATTAAAGACAAAGTTGCCCATTTACCCGCAGAACGCCTAGAAGATCTCATTATGAAGCTTCTTAAGCGAGAGTTCAAATTCATCGAATACATTGGGGCCGTAATCGGCTTCATTATAGGTTGGATTCAAGTATTAATGGTAGCGGTAGGAAGCTAATCTCTACTTGTATTTCCGTCTTCTAATAATGGAGTAGAAGAGAAGTACCATGAGAACACCAGCAGTCCACAAACCATAAACGCTTATTTCAGGTAGCCCGTAGATGTAGCCAATTCTATCTCCCCAATCTACGGTCATCGTGATGGCAGAGCCGATAATGAAAGCAACGATTAAAAATGTGATTGCCAATCGGTTGGCAATGCTGTCCATTTTCTTGAGTAGGTATCCGTAACCCTGCAGCTCAATTTCGAAGTGAATTTTACCCTTCTTAGTCTTACCAAGTATCTCCCTTACATCTTTAGGAAAAGACGTTAGGAAGGAGTTGATTTGATTGAAACGCTGATTGACATCTTGCCAAACGTTTTTAGGAGAGAACCGCTCCTTCATCAACTTAATCCCGTACGGACGGATGAAATCGTAGGTGTTAAAATGAGGGTGTATCGTTTTACCAATACCCTCCAGAATGGCAAAAGCTCTGAAAATCAAGAATACATCTCCCGGTACGCGAATTTGATGGTCGAACATGATTTTCTGAAGCCGTTCAACGGTATCGGCAATACTTGCTTCATCTACATCTAATGATGCGAAATCTTCAATCAACTCGTTAAGGTCATATTCCAATTGGCGCATATCCTTAATTCCGTCTTCGATAGATAGCGCTCTAAGGCTATTCGCCATTTTGGTTGGATCACCCTCTGCCATACCGACAAACACTCCAGCAAACGAGAACTTGTCCTTTTTCATTAGGGTACCCACCATCCCGAAATCGAGAAGGCAGATTACACCGTCTTTACGAACAAGAACGTTTCCTGGATGTGGATCTGCGTGGAATATTCCAAACTCAAAAATCTGAGTCAAGTAGATATCCATGCCGTTTTCAGCTACTTTTTCTGGGTTTAAGCCCCAAGCTTTCAACTGAGCTACATCAGAGATTTTACACCCTCCAATGAATTCCATTACCATTACCTTCTCAGTAGAATACTCTCGAAAAGCGGCCGGTATAATGAAGTTTTTATAGGAAGCATATAGCTTACGAAACCGCTCAAGGTTGCGGGCTTCTGTGCGGTAGTCAAGCTCCTTGTGCATGCTACGCTCAAAAGAGTGCACCATATCCCCAGCGTTAAGAATTCCTTGTTTTTTAAGGTATCGATCTGCTCGGTTTACCCCATCTGTAAGAATAGCAAGGTCGCGGTAAACCATGTCCTTAACTCCCGGGCGTTGAATTTTAACAACCACCTCTTTTCCATTTAGCAATCGAGCCTTGTGTACCTGACCAATAGAGGCTGTTGCTAACGGTTTTTCGTTAAATGTTTGAAAAACATCTTCTAGTTTCTTTCCTGTTTCACTTTCAATGGTGGCTTTAATGTCTTCAAAGGAAACTGGCGGAACATTATCCTGCAGTTTTTCTAGCTCCTCAATAAGCGGAGCGGGCAACATATCTGGCCTGTTGCTAAGAACTTGAGCTAGCTTGATAAAAGTTGGCCCCAATTCTTCGCAAACCATCCTTATACGTTCCCAACGGGTGTACTGGAAAACTGGCTGACCTTGTCTGGTCCAAGAAATTCGCCCTTTTTCAGAAACGAAGTTCCTTAGCGTGGAATTCGTTACAACATCTTCAAATCCATACTTAACCAGTACCGAAATAATCTCTCGGATTCGCTTAATATTCTGGAAGGTTTGCCCGTTAAGTATCATGTGTAGCGAAACGCTAAAAATCGAAAGTACTAAATAAGGTAGTCACGAATAGAAACAAAAAACGCCCCGACATAATGTCGGGACGCTTCATAAGGAGCAAAGCTGTTACGCTTTGCAAAGTGGACGATTGATTAAGCCTCAGCTTTTGCTTTAGAAGCTTTTGCTGCTGGCTTGCCAATTTTGCTTTCTAGGTCAGCAACTTTGGCTTTAAGATCGGCAAGGATTTCTTCTTCAGTTTTCTTAACCATTCCAACTTTATCTTTGATTTCGTTGTACTTGGCTTCGAACTCTTCTTTACGAGCTTCAGTCTTTTCGAAAAGCTCATCTACCATTTTCTTACCCTCTACATCAGAAATCTTACCTTTCTCGATAAGGTCTTTTACTGAGTGCTCGAATTTTGTAGATACTTCTGCTGCTAGATCAACACCAGCGTAAAGGAATTTTTTGAATACGTCTTCCATAATATTTGTTTTTAGTTGTTTGTGAATTAATGTTTGACGAATGGCACTAGGCAATTACCGTGCACAATGCCGTGCCAAACGTATTTTTGCATATTCAAAATGCTCTGAAACCGTTGCCATCAAAGGGATACAGAAATATTTGGCACGCTTTGGCATAATGATGTGCCAAAAAGAAGCTTTCCTGACAGGACTGACAAGGCGATTGTAAGACATTCATTTTTGAGTCGTGATGTCATGTGTGTCAGGTTTTTCGTTCTTTGATGCAAAGACAATAAATGAACCATTACGACAAACTGAGAGAGTTGGTGGAAATAGATTCTCCAACCGGATTTACTGCTACTGCGTGTAAATACATTTTCGATTATTTCAAATCACTTGGGTACAGCCCCGCATACACTAATAAGGGGGCGGTAAAATGCTCTCTTGGAGATTCTCCAACCGTTGCGATGGCAGCACATGTTGATACGTTAGGGGCGATTGTAAGCGGAATTCAAAAGGATGGACATCTAAAGTTTTCCCTTTTAGGAGGCCTATCGCTTAACGGTTTTGAAGGTGAGTATTGCCGAATTCATACAAATACTGGCAAAATCTATTCGGGAACGTTGCTGTTAAAAGACCCATCCGTACATGCAAACAAAGAAACCAACAGTAAACAGCGCTCCTTAGAAAGCATGTTTATTCGACTTGATGAAGAGGTGTCTTCTGCTGAAGACACAAAGAAGTTAGGAATAGCTAATGGTGATATAATTGCCTTCGACACAAAGTATCAAGAACTGGAAAGCGGATTCATAAAAAGCCGGTTTATGGATAATAAAGCGGGCTGTTATGTTTTAATGGACTTGGCGAGAAGAATTAAGGAAGAGGGTAGAAGCGTACCAGTTGAGTTGTTTTTCAGCAATTATGAGGAAGTGGGTCATGGCGGAACTTGCGGTTATGCGCCAACCATTCAGGAACTATTGGTGATAGACATGGGCGTAATTGGAGACGCTTGCGAAGGAAAAGAAACAGCATGTTCAATTTGTGCCAAGGACAGTAGTGGCCCTTATGATTACGATTTTCGAAAAAAACTGGTTGACCTTGCTGAGAAAAACAAATTGCCTTATGCCGTAGACATATACCCTTACTATGGTTCGGATGGCTCAGCTGCTTTGCGTGCAGGAAATGACTTTCGAGTTGGGCTAATTGGTCCGGGGGTGGCTGCATCTCACGGAATGGAAAGAACACACAAGAAAGGAGTCGAGGCCACTATAGAACTTTGTATGGCCTACATTATTTAGGCCTTAGCCCCCAATGATTAAGGCTATTAAAACGCTTATTTTATTTGTTATTCCTCTGGTTTCAAGTTCTCAAGTAATTTGGGAGTTAGGTTTTGA
>CALCGD010000267.1 GCA_937900875.1 uncultured Flavobacteriales bacterium | reverse complement strand
GGTAGCGTTTAATAGCAGGGTATAAATACCTTGAGGTTGAGGCATATCCGAGTTGGTCAAGAACCACGTGAGTTACTCCTCGCTCATTCAGAATCGAAATTAATTCTTCCTTGTCTAGCGTGCTTCGAAAGCCTGAAATCCATCGATTAGCATAGAGATAGAACAACTGACCTTTACGACAAGCAACTATGGCATCTTTCGGAAGGTTTTTGCCAGACCAAGTGGCAATGTCGAAGTAGTTTTTGAACTTAGTGATATAAACTCCTTTTGCCCGTAATTCAAGCTCATCCACCCGTTTGTCAAACTTGCCATAAAGACCACCGGCTAGTATAAACGGGATTAAAACACCCAAAATCCAAGGGTCTTTTTTCTTCAATTTCTCACTCAACATAACTGGAATTTGTACCAAGCCGAATAGCACCAATCCAAGCAATATTGGAATTACAGGCAGCATAAACCGAATCCCAAACCAAGCCTCTGGCCAAAGAAAAAGAATGCCAAAGGTGCCTGCCAAATAAAGGCCTATCAAGATTTTGAAATCCTTCATTCTGGCAAGTCCAAATGCCATTAATAAGAGCAAGAAAAGAGTGAGCAGATAGTCGATAGCGGTAATTTCTACTTTGGCGCCAGGCATGCCACGAGACGCAGCAGACTTCTCTTTATCTTCTAAGGTTAATTCTTTTTTAACGGTTTGTGTAGAGTCGGTATCTGCCGATTCTTCTAGTGTGGCAGCTTCAGATTTAAGCTGAGCAACAGCCTGCTTGTAATCAATTGTTTCAAAAGGGAATAAGCCGTTGGTTATCTCAAGAGCTGCATACCTTTTCATGTTCATAAGCACACGATTTGGCCAATCTTTAAATTCCATCGCTCCCAACTCTGGTCTGTATGGGTTTTTCTGGAAAAGCTGTTTTACGTAAGAATTCCCTCCCAAATTATAACTCCTTACTTGCCATGGTGCCGCAAGCAAAACAAATCCGGTTACCAGCACAATTGCATATTTCCATTGCTTCTGAATAAGAAGAACGAGCGTAAATGAGATGACCAATGAAACACCTAAGGTTCGGATGTAAAATGAGAATACCAGCGCCCCAATAAATAGGAAGAAGAGCCAGTTTTTTAAGACGTTTTTAGAGAAATCAATAAGCGTAAATAGGAGTAAGCTAATAGCCGAAAAAAGGACAAATGAAATCTCACTCATCATAATGGTACTATACTCCAGCAAATGGTAATTAAGCAAGGTAAGTAAGCATGCCACAAAGGATAAATGGATGTTTTTCGTAAGCGCTCTAAAAAGAAAGAATAGTACCATTAATGCGGCAAACATGTAAAAGCCGTTGGCCTTCTTTATTGTGTTGATTCGTGCGTCAAACACCTTCATTACCGTAGCTATAAGTGCAGGATAACCAGGAG
>CALCGD010000266.1 GCA_937900875.1 uncultured Flavobacteriales bacterium | reverse complement strand
TCATTCTCACATTATTGAACACCGAATGGCATTGCTTTTCAATATCGTAAGAGGCAATCGTCCCGTCTTCGTTCAATTCAACTCCAGGGATTTTCTTGGCGCCTCTTTCTCGTGGCCCAACCCCTGAAAGAAACAGGAGTTCTCCAACTTTGCGTGCATGTGGATATAGACCTACTGGTTCTGGTGCTCGGTTCGAGTCAATCTTAGAATCACTCATCGTCTCAAAAATTTTATTCAAAGATAGAAGAAGACAAACAGGCCAAATGCAACTGCAAAGGTTCTCTTAAGGGCATCAAAAAATGATACATTTGCTCGTAAGCATTGATCATTAAATGGCAGCAAAAACGGGGGTACTAGTAATTGGAGCATCGGGTCAAATTGGCACCGAATTGGTAATGGGGCTGAGAGCGATTTACGGAAACGATAATGTAATAGCGTCAGATTTAAAAACAGCATCTACAGAAGTTCTTGAAAGTGGTCCTTTTGAGCAGCTTGATGTAATGGATCGCGAAAGACTCAATCAAATTGTTGGTCAATACAACGTTGGGCAGGTTTATCTTTTAGCTGCCTTGTTATCAGCTACTGCAGAGCAAAAAGTAATGCCCGCATGGAACCTCAACATGTATGGGTTATTCTATGTGTTAGAAATGGCAAAAGAGCGAATAATAGATAAGGTATTTTGGCCAAGTTCCATTGCCGTTTTTGGCCCGAATACCCCAAAACTGAACACACCACAATCGACCATCACCGAACCAACTACCGTTTATGGGATTAGTAAACTTGCTGGCGAAAGATGGTGTGAATATTACCACAACAGATACGGTGTTGATGTAAGAAGCCTTCGATACCCTGGGTTAATTGGTTATAAAAGTAATCCCGGTGGTGGCACCACTGATTATGCAGTTGATATTTTTCATAAGGCAGTTGCTGGAACTCCATTTGAGTGCTTTTTGTCTGAAAACACGCGCCTACCCATGATGTATATGCCAGACGCTATAAGGGCAACAATAGGAATAATGGAAGCCGAAAGTGAGAAAGTTCTACTTCGATCGAGCTATAATATTTCTGGTTTTGATTTTACGCCAGCCGAATTAGCCAATGAGATTCGAAAACATATTCCGGAATTCGAGATTTCATATAATCCAGATTTCAGGCAAGAAATTGCAGATGGTTGGCCGAGTTCTATTGACGACTCAGTAGCTCGCCAAGACTGGAATTGGAATAATGAGTACTCTTTGGAAATGATGACTAAAGACATGCTTAGCCATCTTGCTGAGAAGGTTATTTAAACCTAGTAAAGCGTATTTCAAAATTGAGGTCAAAGGTCTCAATGAACATATCTACGTCTTCCTGAATCCCTTCGTCTTCCTCCTCATATTCCCAAATTGCCTTTATATCATGGCCGTGAGATTTTGCTTTTACTAAGGCATTAAACAATTCGGCCAAGGCCTTTGAAGTAGCCGAGTTATAATACTCCAACCTTATGTGAATTGTGTTTATCGGGTTGTCTGAATCCTGAAGCGAACGGAAACGCATAATAATTGGGTCAAAAAAGTCCATCCCCTCTTCTGGGTACGACCTTCCTTCAATCTTCAGAATTGATTCCTGTCGATCTAAAACCACACTTGGGCTTCTGTCTGTTGCTTCAATTATCCACTTTTCCATCGGAAATTCAAATGTAAGAATCCATAATCCTATTCACATCATTGGTGTTTATCGACAAACGACATAAACCTATAATGGTTACAATCGGTATAAAAGACAACATCGAGGAGATAGATATGAAAGCAAAATCAATAATTACCTACGTATTCCTGCTAGCCACTTTTATGGCAACCTCAGCACAGTCCTCTGGAACTAATGCTGGAGACTCAACCAACTTGAGAGACGGAAGCAACCAAAAACAAGGTTGGTGGAAAGTGTACAACTCTGATGGCAAGTACCAAGGCTACGATGCTGGACAACTTGTTGAAGAGGGAGATTACCTAAACAACAAGAAAACAGGTGTTTGGACCAAGTACTATTCTAACGGAAACAAGAAACACGAGCTGACTTTTGCAAACAACATCGCAAACGGATATGCCAAAATCTACTACCGAACTGGTCAATTACAGGAAGAGGGTATTTGGAAAATGAACCGATGGGCTGGACAATACAAGTACTATTATGAGAACGGTAACCTCAAATACGATTGGAGCTATAATGCTTCTGGAAAACGAGAAGGAGAACAGCGTTACTTTCATGAAAACGGTGTGGTTCAATACATTGGAGATTGGAAAGGTGGAAAAGAAGCGGGCGAACTAGTTGAATTCTATGAAGACGGTTCGGTAAAAGCCAAAAGGTATTTTGATGAAGGTGCCGTCATTCCTGAAAAAACTCAAAGCATGGTTTCAGGTAAAGTATTTGACGACCGCTCGCAAACTTACACTGGCAAACCAAAGCCAAAAACCATGTCAACAGGTGTGCTAGTTGATGGTTATAATAAAATGATGAACGCCGATGGAACGGTATCTAAAGAAGGAACTTTCAAAGACAAAAAACTGGTAGATGGTAAAGTATATCTCTACGAAAACGGTGTGGTTGTAAAAACCATAATTTATCAGGAAGGAAAAAGAACCGGAGAAGAAACCGCCCAATAAAGAGGCTAGCCTTATCTTTGCTGCTCATTTAATAACACAATGAGCGGCAAACTTCATTTTTACAATACAATTTCCAGAAAAAAGGAGGAGTTTATTCCTGCTAACCCACCGTTTGTTGGGATGTACGTTTGCGGTCCAACCGTTTATGGCGATGCTCATCTGGGTCATGCTCGTTCGGCAATCACATTCGACATCGTTTTCAGGTACCTAAAGCACCTTAAGTACAAGGTGCGATACGTGAGAAACATTACCGATGTAGGTCACCTCGAAAACGATGCCGACCATGGAGAAGATAAAGTGGCAAAAAAGGCTAGGCTTGAGCAATTAGAGCCTATGGAAGTAGTGCAATATTACAAGGATAGGTACCATAGAGATATGGACGCCTTAAACAACAATCGCCCTTCAATTGAACCACAAGCTTCTGGTCATATCATTGAGCAAATTGCGATGACTGAAGCCATACTCGAGAAGGGTTTTGCTTACGAATCTAACGGCTCGGTGTATTTTGATGTTGAGAAATATGCGGCTTCCCATCACTACGGTAAGCTTTCTGGAAGAAAGATTGAAGACCTTCAATCCAACTCTAGAGACCTTGAAGGTTCAGAAGAAAAGAGGAG
>CALCGD010000265.1 GCA_937900875.1 uncultured Flavobacteriales bacterium | reverse complement strand
TCCTTCAAAAACGTAATCTATTTACGTACTGGTATCTTTCGGGGGAATCAGATTATTAATTGTTAAAAAGCGCAGGTTCTTCTAGAATCTGCGCTTTTTTCTTGTTCACCATTCAGGTAACCAACTTTGGTTCACTAAATTGTAGTTCAGAATTTTACCAAATGAAAAAGCTGGTTTTTCTTTCTTTTTTCCTTGCACAGCTTGGCATTTCCAATGCCCAAAGCTTTCTTGAAAGAGGAGTAACTGCCTTTCATCAGGAGAATTACAAAGATGCCGTAACCTGGTTTAATTGGGCAATTAAGGCTGATTCGTTAGACGCAAACCGATACCTAAATCGTGGACACGCCAAGCGAGCCTTGAATAATTATCAAGGTGCTCTCAAAGATTTTTCCAAGGCCGTTGAACTAGACTCGGCAAATGGAGACGCCCACTTTTTAGTTGGCCTTTGTGCGTTTTACTTGAACGATTTCAACTTGTCTATTGAAGCCAATTCTAAGGCTATTGAATATGGATCTGCGTACGGTTCTCAAACATTCATGAACAGGTCTCAAGCGTATGTTCGTGCGGGCAAAGACAAGAAGGCGTTGGAAGATTTAGCCTCTGTTATTGCCTTAAATGACCAAAATTTGATGAATGCGCATTTCGAAAGAGGACAACTTTACATGCGTATGAATAATAAAAAATCTGCTTTAGCAGATTACAAAACAGTGGTAGAACTCAACCCAAAAAACATTCAGCTAACGTGGGATGTTGGGCGCGTTTCGTATGAGATTGAAGAGTACGCAGATGCCCTCGCCTATTATTCTCGTGCTATGGAACAGATTGATAATCCTGAAGCACAATTGTACATGATACGGGGCGAAACATTCGAAAAACTAAAGCACTATGAAGCTGCAATAGAGGATTACTCTCGCGTAATAGAGATGCAACCAAACTTTGCTGATGCTCATTACAGTCGTGGACAAGCCAAAGCTAGAGCCGGCAAAAACGAAGAAGCTTGTGTAGATTGGATTAAGGCCAGCGAACTTGGCCATCAAGAAGCAAAAGGAGTTATCGTTTACAACTGCAAATGAGGCTTACCTCATAATTACCACCTGCTTGGTGTAAAGTTTATCATCCACAAACAAGCGAACAATGTAGCTTCCCACAGGATTTCCCGCTGCTTCAAAAACCTGAGAATACTTTCCTGAAGTCTGATTACCATTTATTAGCTCAACCACTTTTCTTCCAGAAAGATCAAATACATCTAACTGAACTTTTGCATCCTTATCTAAGGTGTAGGAGAGTGTAGTCTGGTCTCTAAATGGACTTGGAGCAACAGAAATTAGATTCTCTTTTTCTTCAGCAAATTTGAATTCAGCCACTTCTGGTCCATCAGAATCTTTGGTGTCTTTTTGAACAACCGTGTGGCAGTAATCTCTACATGGTCGGTAATCGTAAGCCGCGTAAGCATCATAATCGCCAGACAGCTGCATTTTGCGTCTTATTTGGGTTAAATCGAGTTCACCAGTTCTAAAGCACCAAACTCTATTAGGCGTTTCCCATTGTTGACCTGTAAGCTCGTATTCTTCGAAATGAAGTTTATCTCCAATAACGTAACCTCTAATATTCATGTAGCCTATATCGTTGGCCAATTTGTCTTTGATGTAAGAAGTGCCTGTGACCTTATTTCCGTCTTGAACAAACTCGAATACAATGTCAAATTTCACCTTAATGAAACTTCCTGTCTCGTCATACTGAATTTCAGTCCCAATCCATTTACCGCTTACATCGTGCTTGCAGTCTGACGCGTATAACTCATCAGACTCATACTTTTTAAGCTGTTCCTGATTTTGGCTATGGTTCTGCGCAATGGCATTTCCGCCAATAAATAGTACCAAACCAGCAAGCGCGAATAATCGAGTAAAAGTTCTCATGCGATAAATTTTGAACTGAAAAGATAAGAAGACATTCCCAAGTCGGGTTAGTTCCATTGAAGAATTAACGAACTTTTAGAACCTATTTTTAAATTTTCGAGCGATACTTGAGAGCCTGTGACAACATTTTTGGCAGTTGTAGCGGAGGTAATTCTTTCAGCATATCGGTCCATATCTAGCGCCATTTCTTTCTCTGCCGAATTCATGATAACCATAACTGTTTCGGAATCTGTGTAGCGGAAATACACATAAACACCGTCAACTGGTACAAATTGCATTGTTTGTCCTTTGGTAATGGCTTTGCTTTTCTTTCTGAAACGAGCTAGGGTTTGAATGAAATCAAATGCTTCATTTTCCAATTCGGTTCTACCCTCTTTGGTAAATTTATTTACCGAATCAGATTTCCAGCCCCCAGGATAATCTGCTCTAACCTTGGCGTCTGGGTCTGTAAATCCTGTCATGAGTATCTCAGTACCATAATAAATCATCGGAATTCCTCGGGTGGTCATTAACCAACTCATTCCCATTTTCCATTTTTCAAAATCCTCTCCAACCATGGAGTAATAGCGACCCAAGTCATGATTATCTAAGAACAAAATGTTCCTGTTTGGATCTTCATAAACGAAATCTTTGGCTAGGGTGTAGTACAGTTTAGCCATTCCATCAGTCCAGCCCTGAGGTTTAGAAATCGCATCGTTTATGGCATAATACATCTGAAAATCTGTGACTGCTGGTAGTTCGGTATTGAATTCGCCATTCATCTTATTATTCTCGGTAAAATGAGCCTGAATAGGTGTTCCGTGAACCCACGTTTCGCCAAAGAAATTGAACTTGGGATAATACTTTTTAATCGTCTTGGCCCATTTAGCCATAAACTCCGCATCTGAATACGCATAGGTGTCAATTCTATAGGCGTCAATTCCTGTCATCTCAATCCACCAAATAGAATTCTGAATAAGGAAGTTTGCCAATAATTCGTTCTTCTGATTTAAATCTGGCATGTGGTAATCAAACCAACCATCGGTCATTATTTTCTTATCCGATTCGGATGCGTAAGGATCCATTAGAGTTGGTGCTCGGTAGCTGGTGCGCTGAAACTCATCCCAGATATGAATCCAGTCTTTAGACGGTAGGTCTTTAATTAGAAGATGATTACCCCCAACGTGGTTAAAAACGATATCAATAATCACTTTTATTCCCGACTGATGGCATTCATTCACCAATGCTTTGTAATCCTCTAATGTGCCGAATCTTGGGTCGATTTGGTAATGATCTGTGGCGGCATAACCGTGGTAACTCTCCCAGGGCTGATCGTTAGTTAGCAACGGGTTAATCCAAAGTGCTGTAGCTCCTAAATCGCGAAAGTGATAGAGATTATCTCGAATTCCTTTAATGTCGCCTCCGTGTCTGGTTTTGAGCGAGTCTCGTAGAACACGCGTATCGGTCAAGCCAAAATTCACATCATTAGCTTCATCTCCGTTGGCAAATCGATCTGGAAAAATGAGATAAATGAGGTCTGCGGAGTTTATTCCACGATGAATATTTGGCAATTCGTCTCGCTTTAGCAAAGGATATATAAGCTTAAATGAAGCGTTTCCGTCTGAGAAATGTAACGGGATTCCATCACCCTTATACCCCTTCGGAATGGTGATGTCTAGGAACAAATAATTAGGGTTATCTACCGTATGCTGGTCTGTAATGGTTAATTCCAAATCATCTACCAACTCTACGTCCCAGTCGCCTCTCAATCCATGAATCATTAATTGAAAATTCTCTTCTGGCATACCAGTCCACCAATTGGGCGGAAAGAATTTCAAATCGGGCGATTCTTGGGCAACCGCAACAGTGGATAAAAGAGAAAAGAGAAGATAAATAAGTCGTTTCATTCAGATAAAATAAAGGCCGTCCAACAGTTGTTAGACGGCCTTGTTTTAAAGCTTCAAATTTTAATCAACAAACAGTTTTGTGCTTGTTTTATGGTCGGCACCGATGAGATTCAACACATAAACTCCCTTAGCCAATCCGTTTGTGCTAATGTTAATCTCACTTCCGTTAACCGATTTAGCCGAAACGACTTTACCGTCCACTGCAATTAACTCAACCCTATTAAGCTGCGCTGAATTTGAGATGCGGATTGTTCCATTCGTGTTGGTAATGCCAAATTCAGCAACAGGATCTTCTATTCCCGTAACAGGAGAAACGGTAAACTCATAATTATCTCCACCATTATTACCGAAGAATAGTGTGAAATAGTCAATGGATTCATGAACTGGAGAAGCCTCCTCAGTCACTAAGGCGTAGTAATGCGCTGCAATTCCCGCTGAAATTGATCCTGCAGGAATCGTAACCGTGCCCACACCATTGGAAAAGTTGGTTACCTCTAAGAAAGCCGGTGCAATGGTAAAGTCGGCACTTGCAGCAGCTCGAATGAACACATGCTCTCCAGGACTAAGAGTAGTTGCTCCGTCTAGTTCAACCGTTATTACAATATCATCTGTCTCAGTTGGATTTGTAGGTGAGTTGTAAACCGTATCAATTGCCACAGGGGCAAAATCAGTCTCAATAATTGACATGAAATTGTCGGCTGTGACATTGTTTCCGATAATGGCAGTGTAGTAGTATCCAGCCTGAATAGCTTGTAGTTTACCTGTTTCACCTCCATAACCAGAATTGTAACGAGCACTAGCTGATTCGGCAGAAGGGTCGATAATCATATCAAAACTACTCAGTGTGTCATCAGCCGTATATGGTCGCCAATTATTCATGTAATCGCCAGTGTAAAATTCCCATGTACCATCACCTTCTCCGATGGCATTTTGTGCTTGAAACCGGACAGAACTCACGCTACCGTGATCAATTAGATTGTACGTTTGATAAAGGATTCCATCTTCCGCATTTGAGCCAAAATTGGTTGGAACTTGAGAAAAAGCTACTCCCGTAATTAGGAGAAGACCTAGAGTGTAAAGTGTTTTCATGAAATGAATATTAAGGGTTTTGTTCTATAGAAGGATTTCCAGCAATTTCTTCTTGCGGTATTTTGAATAGTAAAGATGCATCATTATACGAAACTCCATCGCGCACAGGAAGCTTCAATCGTCTTAGATTGTGGTACCTATCGTTTTCAAAACAGAGTTCCCATCTTCTTTCCAATCTTATTTTCTCCAATAACTGATTCGTTCCTGTTTCAGGAATGAAATTGGTTTCGAAAGCTCTTTCTCTAATGGCATTGTAGCTTTCCAATGCTTCCGTAGTATTTCCACTTCCACCAGGACTCATGTTTGCTTCAGCTCGAATAAGATGCATTTCCGCCAATCTAAAAACTGGAACGTTGTAAAACACGTCTCCAGGGCGATCATACTTAGTTATTCTACCATTCAGATTAATTGGATTTTGCAAATACCATTTCGTTTTTCTTTGGTCTCCTGGAGCATAACTAGTTACTAAATCTGCAGCAGAATACTGAAAAACGGGTAGGTTATTCAGTTGAGAATACGACTCATTCAACCCATTATCATAAGTGGTAAAAGCCAGTTGAAAAATAGACGCGGTTGCCGCTCCATAACCCGTTGATTGAAACGGAACAAGCAGCGCTACATCATCAGAATTACTTGGATAAAGACTATAAAGGTTGCTTGCAATTACTTCTGTAGCTGCAGCCGATGCATTTGTATAATCCCCTTTTGAAAAAAGAATTCTTGCCTTGAGTGCATTTGTAGCCATGCCTGCTGCGCGATGAGTTGACCTCCGTGCGCCTGCAGCGGCAAAAAGCGTTTCTGCTTCATTTAAATCAATTAAAGCGTTGGTGTAAACGTCTTCAACCGTTGAGCGGGCAATAGCCAAATCCTGTGTAAACGATAAAGTTGGCTCCAATCTATACGGCACACCTGCTTGGCCATTTCCTCCTTGGTTATCCACGTCATAAGGTTGCGCCCAAAAACGGCAGAGTTCAAAATGGCACAATGCTCTTATAAATAAGGCTTCTGCCTTTAAAACTCCTTTTCTGTGCTCAAAATCATCGCCAGAAAGAAGGTTTTCATCCACAACACGAATGATATTATTCGCCCGATTAATCACCTTGTACGCTTCTTTCCAGGTACTCCGCAAAGAGCCGATTTGGATAGTTGTAGCCCGTTGATAAATCTCAAGAGTTCCGAATGGGGACAACCTTGATTCGTCTACACGAGTATCCTCGGCCATAAGGTCTGCATAGAGTTGAAAATTGCCTCCGTAAAGCGAACCTCCTTGCAAACCATTGTACATGGAATTAGCTAGATTCTCTAAATCCTGAACGGTATTTATTGCTTGATCGGCTGGAATGTCTGTAACTGGGTCAATAACGAGTAGTTTCTCGCACGATCCGAACAAAATGGCCAACGATAATATGAGTGATAATTTCTTCATCCTTTCCATCTTATAGTCCAATTTGAATTCCGAATGAAATGGTTCTAGCTTGTGGCGTTCCCAAGTATGGTCCTGCAAACGATACGTTACCAGCTTGCGAATTCGGGTCCACATTTCTTAGCACTTCAGGGTCCCAACCTTTGAAAGCTGTCAAGGTCCATAAGTTTCCGCCCTTCACGTAAATCCGAAGCTTTTGTAGCTTGATTTTGGACAAGGTTTTCTTTGGGAAATTGTAGGCCAAAGTCAAGCTTCTTAGCCTTAAATAAGAAGCATCGTACAAGAATCTAGAGGAATTAACTGGTACATATCCATTCAAACCAGGCACATCAGTGTTCGGATTTTCAGGCGACCAAGCGTCTAAAATTTCTTCTCGCTGCGCGATGCTTTGCCAGCTTCCAATCTGAGTTTTTGCGGCATCATCATAAAGTGTGTTTCCGTAAGCAAAGCTGAACATGAAATTCAACTCAACCCCTGCGTATGAAAGTGTGTTTGTAATGCCTCCGTAGAATATCGGCAACGGACTGCCCATTGCTTTTCTATGATGCTCGTAAAACAATCCTCCGGTTGGATTGGCGAATGTCATGAGGTTACCGTTCTTATCGTAGAACAATTCCGTGCCTCCATTTACATTATACATCACTTGACTTCCTCCCCCATCAAGCATGGCCGAACCATCCAAATTGTAAGCTCCAATTTGCCCATCTTGTGCTTGAACTCCAGCAAACTCCACCAAGAACGCTTGTCCAACTGGATAGCCTTCAATCACGCGTCCTTCTCCTGGTTGTCCGCTTTCAAATGCATCTGGCGGAAGGCTTGCCGCATCCAAAACCTTGTTGCGATTGAAAGCCAAATTCAGGTTGGTTTCCCATTTGAATTTACGGTTGATATTTCGGCTCGTAAGGCTAAATTCCATTCCCCAATTTTCTAGCTGACCAATGTTCTGCCAAACGCCATCATAACCTGACGAACTCGGCAAGGACATGAATAGAAGCAAATCTGAACTCGTTTTTCGGTAATAAGTGATGTTTCCAAACAACTTACTATCGAAAAAGGCGAAATCAACATTCACGTCAAGCTGTTGCGAACGCTCCCATTTCAAATTGGGATTGTCCAGTTGAATTGGCGCAACGCCCGAACTATCGGCATAATCGAAACCTGCTGAATACAGTGACCAATAGGCAAAATCAGGAATTGCATCGTTTCCTGTATAACCGAAACTGGCGCTCAATTTCAAGTAAGGAACAGCTTTAGAACCGCTCATAAATTTCTCATCAGAGATTATCCAACCAGCAGAAAAAGCTGGGAAAAATCCCCATTTATTGTCTGGCCCAAAACGCGAACTTGCATCGCCACGCATGCTGATTCCAAGCAGATAGCGATTCTTCAATTTGTAGTTGATTCGAGAGAAGAATGACAACAATCCGTTGCCCGTTTCGTAGCTATAACCATTCTGATTATCGGCTGGCGCATCAGAAGGGCTAGTCAGATAATCGTTCGGAAATCCATAGCCAAAAAGTCCAAATCCTTCCGCTTTTACTCGCTGCGCAGATTGCCCAACCATGATTTTGAAATAGTGCTTTGAGTCCCAGTCTTTCTCGTAAGTCAAGAAATTGTTCAAGTTCCAGTTAATGACACGTGTTGTTCTATCCCATGCAGAAGAGGTACTTCCAGTTTGGTTCACGTTTCGGAAATTGAATTCATCTTCCTGCTGATTCATAAAATCGATACCAAAATCGGTGTGGAATTTAAGATTCTTGTGCAATGTCAAATCCGTGTAAATGGAATTGATGCTTCGGATAATTTCAGTGTTAAATGACTGCAAAGCCAAATCTCGAACGGGATTGCTGATGTTATTATTGAACTCGCCATCGGCATCATAAATGGGGACGTAAGGAAGGATTTGTTGAGCCGTTCCTAATCCACCTGCATCGCCTGTTCTAACTCTATCAATACTCGTATAAGTAATGGCAAGATTTCCACCAACACGAAGGATTTTGGAAGCATCGGCATCCAAATTCAAACGGGCATTTACCCTATCATAATTGTTGCCTTTCAAAAAGCCATCTTCACTTCTGTACGCTCCGCCCAAATAGTAGCGCACTTTCTCAGAACCTCCGCTCGCGGAAAGTTCCAGCTGATGAACTCCACCCGTTCGTAGCATTTCATCAATCCAATCCGTTCCTCCTTTTGCAGCCAGCGAATCAGCCTCTGCTCTTGTGAGACCACCACCTACCCCTGTTGTTCCAGTTTCAGGAGCTAAACCAGCATCAGTTCTCGCACGATTACGTAGCGCTAAATGCTCTGAAGCATCCAAGAATTTGACACGATTCGTCTCATTCATGATACCGTAGCTATAACCGATATTAAGGCTAGATTTCCCAGCTTTTCCGCGCTTGGTGGTAATCATCACAACACCATTTGCTCCTCGTGAACCATAAATAGCTGTGGCTGCAGCATCCTTCAAAACCTCAATGCTTTCAATGTCGTTTGGGTTCAAATCAGACAACGCATTTGAGCTGGAACCAAGATTTCCTGGGTCGAAGTTTCCAGTAGTAATTGGAATTCCATCAACAACGATAAGTGGCTGAGAACCAGCAGCTATCGAATTCGTACCTCGAACATTAATCTTAACCGCAGAACCAGAAATACCGTTCTGAGAAATGATGCTTACGCCAGCCGCCTGACCTTGCAAAGCTTCATCCACACTTGGTTGAGACGATTGTGCAATTGCTTCTGCTTTTACGGTTGAAATTGAACCTGTTATATCGCGCTTTTGAGTTGTTCCGTATCCTACCACAACCACCTGATCAAGCAGCATTACGTCCTCTGAAAGTTTGACATCAAACGAAGTCGTTTCACCTTCTTTTACCGTGATTTTGTTCTTCTGAGTCTTAAGACCGATAAATGAATAAACTATGGTTTGTTCTCCAACAGGAACTCCTTTCAACTCATAGTTTCCATCAAAATCGGTTGAAGCTCCGATTGTGGTTCCCTGTAGAAGGACGGTACCCCCGATGATGGAAAGGCCATCATCTCCAGTTACAATACCTTTTATTGTTCCTGTTTGGGCAAAAACCCATGAACTAAGGGCAACGAATAAGAGAGTTAGTAGATGTTTAGACATGGCCCTAATTTAGATAAGCCGAAGGTATTTCTACACGAATATAAGAGAAAGTGTCAATATGACACTAAGTGCTGATTATGGTCAATATTTCTCATCAATTGCCCGTTCAAAAATCTGATAACCATGCGGTGGTAAATCCCAAGGCAGACTTCCGTGCGCATCGATTGAACCCTTGTCGATATGACTTGAATAAAACCCTGTGAATTCATCGCCCTCAAGATTTATCGAAACAGCTTCATTAGAGAAATTGAGCATCACCAAAAGTTCTGAAAATTCATTAGCTCTAGAATAAACTACTGCACGTTCATTTCCTGCATTTAGGAACTTGATTGGTGCGCCTTTAGCACCATTAAACAGCACGTCATGGTCCTTTTTTATGGAAACCAAATTCTTGTAGAAATCAGCTAATGAATCGTTACGCCAATCAATCAAATCCTTCTCAAAAAACAGCAAACGTTTGTTCATATCTGCTTCCTGTCCGCTATAGATTAACGGCATTCCAGGAACAGTAAAACTCATTACTGCAAATGCCTTTCTGTAATCGCCCATTCTCTCAATTGCGGTTCCATTCCATGAGTTCTCATCGTGGTTTGTAATGAACTGCATCCGATAGTCGTCAGATTTGTATTTGGTTGATTGCTCTTCCCAATATGCTTTTACATCTGAAGCGCCTTTTTCGCCTCTTGACACTTCATTCATCAAGTGATGAAAACTCCAAGCGTACGTCATATCAAACGCTTGATGAAGTTCTGTGGCTTCTCCTTCGGCTAGGAAGAAATTAGGCTTAACTGAATCGATTCGTGCTCTTGCATCTACCCAAAAATCAAGTGGAACCATTTCGGCCACATCACAACGGTAACCGTCAATATCTGCTTCGCGAAGCCAGAATTCAAGACTTTGAATCATCGCTTCTCGCATATCAGCATTGTCATAATTCAAATCAACCACATCAGCCCAATCAGCAACTGGCGGAACCATTTTCCCTGTAGAATCGGTTGTGTACCATTCTGGATGTTCGGTTACCCATGCATTGTCCCAGGCGGTGTGATTGGCAACCCAATCCAAAATGACTTTCATCCCTTTTCCATGCGCGGCATCCACCAGTGCTTTGAAGTCTTCCATCGACCCATGCTCTGAGCTTACATCTTGGTAATCCTTTACTGCATAGTAAGAACCTAAAGTTCCTTTTCTGTTCTCCTCTCCAATCGGATAAATCGGCATGAACCATAGAATCTCTATACCCATATCAGCCAAGCGATCTAAGTGCTGATTTTGGAAGGCTTTAAACGTTCCTTCTTCTGTCATCTGGCGAAGGTTTACTTCGTAGATGGTGCTGTTTGCCGACCAATGTGGTTCAGGTGTAGGAGCCGTTTCCTCAACGGGTGGTTTCGGAGATTCGCAGGCCGTAAACAGAGCTAGAATTACTGCAAATGAGAATAGATTTTTCATACGTTGATTTACTTTTTGGTCAATATCTCGAAGCCATAAGCTGAAATCTGCACTTCTAGATTTCCGTCTTCATATTTCATTTTACTTCCGAATTCCGTTGTCCATTCGCCACTTTCATCATGCATTGGAAGTGAGTGTTGAGCGCTGTCTTTATTAAAAATTACAATCACTTCATCATCAAAGTATTTCCTTCGGTAATGCATCATTTTTCCATCTGCACAGATGTCATATATATCTCCAAACTGAAGTGCCAAATGCTCTTTTCTAAGTTTAGAAATTGCTTTTGTAGTTTTTAAAGTTTCGGTTTCGTCAGCGGATAATTCAAAGCGCATTAAGCGTCTATTATCAGGATCGCCAGCACCAGGCATTCCAAACTCATCTCCGTAATACATCACAGGAACTCCTGGGATTGTCCACATGAAGGCGATGAGTTGTTCAAGTTTCTGATAACCTATTGGATCTTCCACTTTGATGTCTCTATTCCAACCTGCTTCTTTATCGTCTTCCCCAAATTTCAGTGCACCACTAGCGTACGTGATGAAACGTGGCAAATCGTGGTTACCAGTAATGTTTCCCATTAAGTGATGATGACCATAATAACTTAGGGTAGATTGAAGCGAGGTTCCGAGTCTGTCAAAATCTTCTGAATCAAGCGCGAACACATTCCGAGCATCGAAGTATAGATTGAAGTCAAACTTTCCGTCCATCATTCCTGAACCGATATAAGACCCAATCAACTCACGACTTCCAAACGTTTCGCCCAATTGGAAAACAGGTTTTCCCTGTTCAAGAACTACTTCACGCTTAATTTTCTTGGTCAATGTTCTCCAGAAATCTTGCGGAATGTGTTTTGCGGCATCATGTCTAAAACCATCAAAGCCGTAATCTTTTACCCAAAAAAGGGCGGTATCAGAAAGCATTTCAGTCACTTCAGGAATGGAATGATCTAAGCTTGGCAAGAACGTATCAAACCAAGTAGTAAGCCGTTCATCTTCCCAAATTCTGATGTTCTTTCTGCCGTCAGGTAAATCTAGAGGCGTTCGCCATTCCGGATGATCTATTACAACGGGATGATCTTCGTGCACGTGATTTGAAACGAAATCGAGAATGATGTTCATGTCCTTTCCATGCACATCATCAATCAAGCTTCTGAGCTCGTCTGATGTTCCCAACCGATAATCCACAACCGTATTTAGGGTTGGCCAATAACCGTGATAGCCTGAGAACTTCCTGTGAGGCGCAGGAAACTCGACAAATCCAACTTTAGGATTCTGTGTAATGGGCGAAACCCAAACTGTGTTGATACTTAGTTGCTCGAAATACCCTCTGTCTAGTGTTTGGTGTATTCCTGCTAAATCTCCGCCCTGATAATTCGCTTTGTAATGTATTTCAGGATCATCAACAGGTTCATCATTCAATGTATCTCCATTGATAAACCGGTCTACCATCATGAAATACATCTGAGCAGAATGCCATTCTGTGCGCTTTACATTCTCATGCTTTTGAATTGGTTTTCCGTTCTGAAGCGGGACATAAACATCATTAGAAACACCATGCTCATTATAAGACCAAACCCGAAGGGTAGAATTAGGTGCTTGCTGAGCTAAAATTGGCAAACCAATCGTTAGCTCGCTTCCCTGTAAACCAACCATTTCGACTGGCAAGCGATGATTTTCCCAAACGGCAAAAATCTCGGTTGGCTCATTCCTGAATTCAAAACGAACATTGGCATTATCAGAACTTCTAGTAAGAAGAAGCGGACTTCCCTCCTGCTCCAATCCTCCAACATTCAAAAGCGAATTGAATCCACCTACATTATTATCAACGCTATCGGGGTTTGCGGGATCCATAATCCATTCATCATCAATAACAAGTTGGTATTGATACAAGCCTGGGTCGAGATAAATAGTCTTGCTCCAAACCTCTCCATATCTCACAAAATCTTGTCCTTTCGTGCTCCAACTTGTAAATTCTCCAGCCACTTGAACAGATGCAGCTACTCCTGAATAAGTCAGTTCCACCGCTTGCTTTTTTGATTTCAATAGAATGATGGACGAAGGAATTCCATCCGCCCAAAGTTGTAGTTCAGCAATTGGTGGAATTTCGCCAGTCCATGAAAGTTCCAGCATACCTTCATTTCTGGTAACAGAAAATGGCGCTTTGACCGAGACGCTGTCAAGCAATTCTAGTTCCAAAACGTAATCGCCAAGATTGATTTCAGCGGGACCCTCAACTGGTAAACTGATGGTAGAGGCGAGTCCAATAATGAGGGTTGAGTGTTTTACTTCAGCTCTCTTTTCATCCGAGCAAGAGAATAGCAAAACCGCTAAACATAGAATGGTAATTCGATTAATCATGGTAAAAATTAGTCGTTGAGTTCGCTTTCCCAAGTGAGTTCAAAAGCTTTGTCTGTGTTGTCAAATTCAGTCGTAAACACATTGCAGATGTAATCCTTAACTGTTTCGCCAAGAGGGTCGAAGTTTGGTAAAGTTTCAACCCATTTGTGCTCTTCAGGTTTTGCTTTAAGCTCTTTTCCAAGAACAGATATCGTCTTCACTTTTCTATCGTGGAATCCATGCCAAATAACTTTCACCTTATCAAAATCAGATGTGTATTCTCCATCTTGAGCACCAAAAGAAATGGTGTTATTCGGACAATCATATTTGATTTCTCGAGAGCTCCATTTTCCTTTTTGATGGTCGTAAGTTTCACCATCATCTTCATAAATACAAGCGGTTCCTTCGGCACTAAACCAAACATGAAGATTCATCACTCCATCATGCTTTTCCGCAGTTGACTGAACCAAACTTTGCGTGATAATGGGCGCACCGCGCTTTACGAAAACAGGCAATTTCTCAACTGGGCAATCAACAACTACTTCGTGATTTCCTTGGTAATGTTTATCCGTAAACAAGTCGTACCAATCTCCTTCTGGCAAGTAAACACGAACTAAGTCTTTGGTGCTTTCAACAGGGCAAATCAATAAGGATTCGCCAAACATGTATTGATTTTGATACGCTCCTTCGTAAACCTTTTCATCCGTTGGATGCAACAAAGCCAAGGACCTCACTAACGGCATTCCGTCTATAGTTGCCCGATGCATGGCTGTGTAAATTGTTGGCATCAACTTATAGCGCAAATTGATGTAGTTCCGAGCAATGGCTTCGGTAGTTTCTCCAAAAGTCCAAGGTTCTGCATTTCGCGTTCCAATCATGCTATGCGCTCGGAAAAACGGGCTAAACGACCCAATCGAAATCCAACGAGCAAATAGGTTTGGAGAAGCTTCATCAACGAATCCACCTACATCATATCCAGCAAAAGGAATTCCTGTGAGACCCATGCTATTGATAAGGCGTACCCCAGCCATCATGTGCTCATCCGAAGCAATATTATCGCCAGTCCAAACAGCAGCATAGCGCTGAACTCCAGAGAACCCAGCACGAGTAAGCATCAATGGACGCTTGTTATCTAAGTGTTTATCTGCGCCTTCTTTGGTTGCACGAGACATTAACCCACCGTAAACATTTCTCGCTTCGCGATGTGAAGTTGGTTCTCCTTCCCAATCGAACTCAATCAAATCTGGCGTCATTTGACCCCAACTTGCTGGTTCGTTCATGTCATTCCAAAAACCACGAATACCGTTATCCGTGTAAAACTTCATCTTGTCAGCCCACCAATCTCGTGTTTCCACTTTTGTAAAATCTGGAAAGTAACTCCAGCCTGGCCAAACCTGAGCGGAATGCAATTCGCCATCAGGATATTTTACGAAAACGTCTTTCTCAATCCCATCTTCACAAGGTTCGTAGCCTTTCTCTCGCTTAACCCCTGGGTCAACTATAACCACGGTTTTAAAGCCCTGCTTTTCCAACTCAGCGGTAAGCTTCTTCGGGTTTGGAAAACGCTCTTCATCAAACGTAAACACCTTGAAATCCTGCATATAATGGATATCGAGATAGATGACATCAGCAGGAATTTTCTTTTCTCGAAAAGTTCGTGCCACACTTGCTACTTCAGTATCTGGGTAGTAGCTGTATCGGCATTGCTGAAAACCTAGCGCCCACTTTGGCGGTAAGGGAATTCGGCCAGTTAACCATGAATAATCCGAGACCATTTCGGCCACGGTATCGTTATGGAAGAAGAAATAATCCATCGGTCCGCCTTCGGCTTGAATAGACGAAAAACGGTCATTACTAGCTCCAAAATTGATTACCGAACGATGAGAATTATTCAGGAATATCCCATAGTGTCCATCGGCATGAATTCCCATATAAAAAGGCGTGCTCAAATAAAGAGGGTCGGCATCAGATGGATAAGCAAAATGATCTGTATTCCAATGTGTGTAGGCGTTTCCTGCTCTATTCAACGGCCCGGTTTTCTCACCTAAACCAATGAACTTTTCCCCTTCTTTTAATGCTTTATAAGAGGCTACCGTGTCACCCATCCAACCGGTTCCGAACGAACAATCATCTTCGTTCAAAAATTTTCCTTCTAAGTCGGTAAATGAAATCCGAAGAGGCTTCCGCGAGATCATAACTTTCAACTTGGAAGTCTTTATAAAAATGACGTCTTCAGTTTCCTTGACATCAAATTCAACTTTCTGAGGCTTTTCGACTACTGCATATGGTAATTCTGAACCGTCATTTTCGGTCTTATCAATAAAAACCCGCACTACAGAAGAAGAATAAATCGTGACTCGAACATCTGCATCATCGGTGCTCAACAAAACACCGTTTTCAGTCTCTTTAAAAGCGATTACCGCGCCAAGCGATTGGAACAATTGTTTCATCCTTTTACTGGGTTCTTTAGATGATACTCTACTAAACCATCAATCGGCTTTTTGATTACCGAACCTATTGTAATGCCCAATTTCTCGGCTTCTTCCTTTAGAATATCCTGAAAGTAATATGCAATTGAACCAACAAAATTGGCTGGCACTTCTTTATGTTTTTCAAAACAGCAAACATGTCGCACTAAAAAGGCTCGCATTCCTTCATGCACCATGTCTTTAACATAGTCGGTATCTCTGAACTCTGAGATGGTTTTCATGAAGGATGCGATATAAACGTTAGCATGTTCTTGCATGTAAATATTGTCAAGAATTGAGTCTTTTGTATGTCCTTGATCTACCAGTTTCTGTCTTAGACCTTCAGGCATTTCTAACTTGTACAAATAGTCTCTAAGTACTTGTTTACCGTACCAACTTCCACTGCCTTCATCACCTAAAATGTATGCTATCGATGGGATTTCTTCATAAACCGTTTCTCCATTATAGTAGCACGAATTAGAACCTGTACCTAATATACAAGCCACTCCTTCTTCCCCTTGGCAAGCCGCCAAAGCCGCACCGAGCACATCGTGGTCTACCAGAATATTTGCTTTGGTAAAAACCGTTCGCAAGGCCTTTTCTACTACCTTATTTAATTCTGGACTTGAACAACCAGCACTGTAGATAAAAACATCAGTAATCTGATCGGCATTTTCAGTAAGTAACCGTTGCGCTTTAAGTGTTGCGCTGATGATGGATTCTCCATGAAAAAACGGATTGAATCCCATGGTACTTACGGCTCCAACCTCAGTTTGGCCTTCCATTAATTTCCAGTCGCATTTGGTGCTTCCGCTATCTGCAATAAGTATCATTTAACCTTCTAATAATCTTGTTCGTTTGCAAAGAAAGGCAAGTTAGTGTTAATTTGACACTAAGTAAGCCCTACACCCATACTCTCAGAAGAGCTAATGTCCGAAAATCAATCATTAAGTCTAAACCCAAATGTATCTGTAGACTGTGTGGTTTTTGGATTCGATTTATCGGGGTTAAAAGTGCTTTTAATTGAACGAGAAAACCCGGACAACACAGATGGGAAAAACTATCAGCTACCTGGAGACCTTATTAGAAATGACGAGAATTTAGATGAAGCTGCTAAACGCATCTTAAAAGAACTTACAGCACTTGACAATCTGTTTTTAAGTCAGTTTGCAGCTTTTGGCGACCCATCACGCGTTAAACGCGAAAATGATTTGGAATGGTTGAGAAGTGTGAGAAAGGACCCAGAAGCAAGGGTTGTTACGGTCGGATACTTCTCACTAATAAAGCCTGAAAATTTCAAGCCAGCCGCTAATTCATTCGCACGCAAAGCCGAATGGATGAGCATTGACATAGTCCCAGAATTGGCATTCGACCATAATCTCATTCTTCAAAACGGAATGGAAGCGTTAAAACTTAAAATGCGGACGGAGCCTGTTGGATTTGAACTCCTTCCTGAGAAATTTACGTTGGGACAATTACAGAATCTGTACGAAACCGTCATGGGCTTTGAGATTGACAAGAGAAATTTCAGACGAAAAATAACGGGTATGGATTTCTTAAAGGCACTTGACGAAAAGCAGCAGGGAGTGGCACACAAACCTGCTAGATTATATGAGTTTAATCAGTCTGCGTACAACCATTCCTTTAGTCCGATGTTTGATTTTCAATAGAAATATAACTTCGCGCAAATCTTATCGAAATAGATTACATGAATTCAGAATCAATAACTATTGAAAACGGTGAACTTACCGTGCCGAATTACCCAATAATCCCTTTTATAGAAGGAGACGGAATTGGCGTTGATATTTGGGAACCTGCCAAAAAAGTATTCGATGCTGCGGTGGAGAAAGTCTATGGCGATTCTAAAAAAATTGATTGGCTAGAGATTCTTGCAGGAGAAAAAGCTTACCACGAAACCGGAGAATGGTTACCACAAGAATCACTCGATGCCATAAAGAAGCATCTTGTAGCTATTAAAGGACCGCTTACCACACCAATTGGTGGAGGAATCCGCTCGTTAAACGTACAGCTTCGCCAAACCCTTGATTTATACGTGTGTCTGAGGCCGGTACGTTGGTTTAAAGGAGTTCCATCTCCATTAGTACATCCTGAATACACCGACATGGTAATTTTCAGAGAGAACACCGAAGACATTTATGCAGGTATTGAATTTCAGGCGGAAACTCCCGAATGCAAGAGATTGGTAAATATTCTTCAAGATGATTTTGGAGCAAGAGGAATCCGATTCCCAGAAACCACTTCTATCGGAATAAAACCGGTTTCTAAACAAGGAACAGAACGTTTAATTCATTCTGCAATTGAATACGCCATTGAACACAAAAAACCATCTGTAACCATTGTTCACAAAGGGAACATTATGAAGTTTACAGAAGGAAGCTTCAAAAAATGGGGTTACGATTATGCTGAGTCTCAATTCAAAGACCAAGTTTTTACTTGGGGTATGTATGACAATATTTTATCCACTGATGGTATTGACGCTGCCAATCAAGCGCAAGAAGATGCTGCGGCAGCCGGAAAAGTGCTTATAAAAGATTGTATCGCAGATGCATTCCTACAGGAAATTCTGCTTTACCCAAAACAACATTCGGTTGTGGCTACACTTAATTTGAACGGAGATTACATTTCAGATGCATTAGCGGCTTGTGTAGGCGGAATTGGCATTGCTCCAGGAGCCAATATCAACTACAATACTGGCTACTCCATTTTTGAAGCCACACACGGAACTGCGCCAAAATTGGCAGGAAAGGACATCGTAAATCCAAGTTCTATCATTCTTTCAGGTGCTATGATGTTTGAATACATGGGTTGGACTGAGGTCGCTAAATTGATTGAAAATGCGGTTGAAGCTGCCATTGCAAGCAAGCGAGTTACGTTTGATTTTCATAGATTGATGGAAAATGCTGAGTTGCTTTCAACTTCAGAATTTGGGGATGAAATCATCTCAAAGATGAATTGAAAAAGAAAAATTACAGATTGATTTTTCGGCACAAGAAATTTCTTGAATCTTGTGCTTTGTATCTAGAAAGTTAATTATTACATTTGCAGCCCAAAATTTTGACTACGAGAAGCAATGGCTAATCACAAATCGACACTTAAGAGAATACGTTCAAACGAGACTAAACGTTTGAGAAACAAATACATTCACAAAACAACTCGTAATGCCATTAAGGAATTACGTGAGGCAACTGACAAGAAAGTTGCAGCAGAGTTGTTTCCAAAAGTGGTTGCTTTGGTTGATAAATTGGCCAAAAACAATATCATTCATAGAAACAAAGCATCTAACCTTAAATCGAAGTTGACGGTTCACGTTAACGCGCTTTAATCAGGTTAAATCAAATATTGAAGCCTCGACTTAACGGTCGGGGCTTTTTTTTGTTTTACGGTTTAGTTATATTCGATTCGGCAGATGGACGAGTATAAATCAATCAAAGGAATAAGAGCTTGGGCGGAAGATGACCGTCCTCGAGAAAAGTTGCTGTTGAAGGGAAAAGCAGCTTTAAGCGATGCAGAATTAATCGCCATTCTGATTGGCTCCGGAAGCACATCCGAAACGGCTGTCGACCTCTCCAAACGTATTCTTCAAAGCCTAAACAATCAACTTTCTGAACTAGGAAAACTTTCGGTTAAGGACCTCACCAAATTCAAAGGAATAGGTGAAGCAAAAGCCATCAGCATAATTGCCGCGCTTGAATTAGGCAGAAGAAGAAAAGATTCTGAGCCAGATAAACGAGTAAAGATTACTAGCAGTCAATCAGCTTTTGATGTCATTTATCCACATTTAGGAGATTTGAACTACGAAGAGTTTTGGGTTATTTTTCTCAATCGTGCCAATGAAGTTATTGGGAAAGAAAGCGTTTCGAGAGGTGGCGTATCAGGAACCGTAGTTGATCCGAAAGTCGTTTTCAAATCTGCAGTTCAATTTCCCGCTTCTGCAATCATTTTAGCACACAATCACCCTTCGGGGAATTTAAAACCTAGTCAAGCGGATCATCAAATCACAAAAAAGCTGAAGGATGCAGGAAATTCCCTCGACATTCCTGTTCTTGACCACTTAATTATTGGTGAACGCGATTACTTTAGCTTTGTGGACGAAGGAGTGTTTTGATGAAGAAACTATTGACGATTATTGGCGCACGCCCGCAGATTATTAAAGCGGCTGCACTCAACCGAGCTATTCAAAGTAAATTTTCTAGTCAACTAACTGAGGTGTTGGTGCACACTGGTCAGCACTACGACCATGGTATGTCTGACGTTTTCTTTGAAGAAATGGGCATTCCTCAGCCGAATTATCAGCTTTCAATCGGTTCTGGAAGTCACGGAAAACAAACTGGTAAAATGCTCGAAGAGATTGAACGAGTGATTAATCTCGAAAACCCAGATGCTCTAGTTATCTATGGCGACACTAATTCTACGTTGGCTGGCGCTCTGGCAGCATCTAAACTTCATATACCAGTTGTTCATATTGAAGCCGGTCTTCGGTCTTTCAATAAAAGAATGCCTGAGGAGATTAATCGGATTACTGCCGACCATACCTCTACCTTGCTTTATTCTCCCACGAAAGCTGGTTTAAGGAGCCTCGAACGAGAAGGTTTTTTATCGCTTGATGAAGCCCAGAAAAAAGGCAAAGCAGATGTTGACAATCCGTACGTTTTTCACTGTGGCGATTTGATGTATGACAACACGCTTTTTTACTCAGCAAAAGCAGATGAGTACCAGTCTCTGTTTAGCACACATGGAATTGACAAGGGCAACTTTATCCTTTCGACAATTCATCGACCACAGAACACGGACGATATCAACACATTAGCTGGGATCCTTTCAGCTCTGAATGAAATTTCACTTCAAAACCAGATTCAAATTGTACTACCGTTGCATCCACGTACTGCCAACATGATTCAGCAGTCTGACGATTCGGAGATCAAGTCGCTAGCAGAAAATCTACTTTTCAAGATTGTTGAACCAGTGGGTTTCTTAGAAATGATTTTACTTGAAAAACACGCACAATTAGTGATGACAGATAGTGGCGGAGTTCAGAAGGAAGCTTTCTTTATGAAAAAGCCGTGTGTTATCCTTCGTCCCGAAACTGAATGGGTAGAAATAGTTGAAAGTGGCTGTGCTGTTCTAGCTGGCTCAAATCCGGTGAAAATTAAAAGTGGTTATGAGCATTTCTCTCATAAAGGCAAGCTCGAATACCCATCCATATTCGGAGATGGAAGTGCGGCAGAATTCATTTGCCAATCCATTTTAGAGCATTTGACCTAATGCTGGTTTACAGCCATAAAATTACCCCAAGGGTTAGGTACATTTTTAAGGTCCTACTTGGTGATATGCTTGGCTTGGACGTGTCTTTTGAAGGTAACCGACAAGCTTTCTTAGAGTCGTCTGAACCTAAATTAAGTTACACACATTCTGCAGTGGAGAACGAACTGTATTTCAAGTCTCATGGGCTACTACACGACACAGGAGTTAAAGATCAATCAGTAAAAGTTGTAACGGGAGAAAACGGTAAGTATTTCTATGCCGTTCAATCGGAAAGGTCTGCATTGTTGTTTGATGCATTTGCGGCATCCTTCTTTTTACTAACTAGGTATGAAGAATGCCTTCCGCACATAAGAGACCATTATAACAGGTTTGAAGCTGCAGAAAGTCTTGCATTTAAAAATGATTTTTTGACAGAACCAGTTGTAGACCAATGGGTGCTGAAGATTAAAGAAATAATCTTGAAAGCATATCCTGATTCTGTATTCAAGGACCGAACCTACAATTTCATTTCTACCATAGATATTGACAATGCTTACGCCTATAAGCATAAAGGGTTTATGCGAACTGCTGGGGCTTATGCTAGGTCTTTGGCGAAGAAAAATTTCGCTGAAGTTGTAGAGAGAACAAACGTGCTTATCGGCCGGGCAAAAGACCCGTACGACACATACGATTTTCAATTAGAAATTCAGAAAAAGTACAATCTCAAAACTATCTATTTCCTTTTGCTGGCTGATTACGGAGTCAACGACAAAAACGTACCGCATTACAACTTGCAGTTTCAGTCATTAATAAAACACCTTGCTGATTATGCAGAGGTTGGGATTCATCCTGGCTTCAATTCAAATGAGAATAGCAATAAGTTAAAAGTTGAAAAAAGACGACTGGAGAAAATCATTCATAGACCCGTTATAAAAAGCAGGCAACATTTTCTTATTCTTCATCTCCCGCATACATATCAAAACTTAATTGACAACGACATCACAGAGGATCACTCTATGGGATATGCCGCTCATACGGGCTTTAGAGCTGGCACTTGCACTCCATACACGTTTTATGATTTGGATATTGAAGCTACCACTAATTTGACGGTTTACCCATTTACCATGATGGAAGCTACGCTCAAATACTACATGCAACTTTCCCCTGAAGCTGCTAAGACCCACATAACTGAATTGGTGCAAAAGGTGAAAGATGTAAACGGAACGTTCATTAGCCTATGGCACAATGAAACCTTAAGTAACAAAACAATTTGGGAAGGGTGGCGCGATGTTTTTACGCATATGTTAGAAGTGGCGCATGTGTAACTTTTAACACAGGGGCAGCGCTTGCATTGTGTATATTTATTCTATCACATTCGAGTTCAAAAATCAATTCAAATTAGCTCAATTAAATGGCAAGGATACTTGGTGGAAATGGTTCGTTGTTTGACCAATTCATAGGAGAAATCAGAAACATTGACGTTCAAAATGACCGGATGAGGTTTAGGAGAAATCTTGAGCGAATTGGAGAATTAATGGCTTATGAAATCAGTAAAGAATTGGAGTGGAATTCTGGCACGCTGACCACTCCCCTTGGCGAAGTCGAACTTCCGATTCTTAATAGCCAACCAATATTGGCAACTATCCTTCGCGCTGGTTTGCCAATGCACCAGGGCTTACTAAATTATTTCGACCATGCTGATAATTGTTTCATCTCTGCATACAGAATGAACCATAAATCTGATGGCTCTTTTGATATTAAAATAGAATATATGTCTAGCCCTTCTGTTGAAGGAAGAACCGTAATTCTTTGCGACCCCATGTTGGCTACAGGTGGCTCGATGGTGCTAGCTCACAAGGCTTTGCTAAGAATGGGACAGCCTAAAAAAGTACATATCGTGGCTGCTATTGCCAGCCGAGAGGGCCTTGAATATTGTGAGCGTCATTTGCCAAAAGATTGTAGTATTTGGATAGGAGCATTGGACGAGGAGCTAACTGCCCAGTCATACATTGTTCCTGGGTTGGGAGATGCTGGCGACCTAGCTTACGGAGCTAAAGAATAATCGGACGAACGGTACAACTAAACCAGTACGAAAGCGTAGAGGAAGGAGATAAGAGGTGGAGAAAATACTTCAAATACTATTAGTGGTAATTCTTAGTGCAACCAAGTTTTTGACTGCGCCAATTACTTCGCTCAACATTGGTTTTGGGTATTTAGAAACGCTCGTTATTACCACGTGCGGAGGCCTGTTTGGGGTATTCTTTTTCTATTACCTAAGCGCCATCATTATGGCATTTATTGGAAAATTCACATCCAAATTTCAAGGAAACAGTAAGCCGCAAAAGAAACGTGTTTTTACCTGGAAGAATAAATTTATTGTAAAGATTAAGCGCGAATACGGTCTTATTGGGCTGGCGGCTATCACTCCAACGTTTCTTTCAATTCCGGTAGGCACGTTCTTAGCAGCACGTTATTTCAGCGATCAAAAAAAGGTGCTAACCTACTTGGCAGCATCGGTAGTTGTTTGGTCGGTAATAGTGTCTTCCGTGGTAATCATTTTTTAAGCTGATTTGAAAGAAATTAAACACGTTTTCTTTGACTTAGACAGAACCCTTTGGGATTTTGAATCTAATTCCGAAGCTACTCTCAAAGAGCTTTTTACGGAACACAACTTGCATGAAAAACTAGGAGTTCCGGACCATGAATTTATTCGAGAATACAAGCGAATAAATGAATTGTTTTGGGAAGATTATCGTAACGGAGTTATTGAGAAAAAGGATTTGAGATTCGGAAGGTTTGAAGTAGCACTGAGATTTTTCAATTACGATGATCGCGCCCTAGCAGCTCAAATTGGCGAACTATATATAAGCAGAAGCCCGAGAAAAACCGGTTTGGTGGAAGGATGTATTGAGCTATTAGAATATCTCAAGCCGAACTATCAACTTCATATTATCACGAATGGATTTGAGGAAGTGCAGCACATTAAAATGAAGAGTTCTGGACTGGACGGATATTTCGAACAACACATTACTTCTGAAAGTGCTGGAGCAAAAAAACCTAGTCAAATTATTTTTGACTTTGCAGCGTCTTTGGCCAATTCCAAGGCGGAGAACAGCATTATGATAGGAGATCATTTTGAAGCAGATGTGGTAGGAGCTTTAAATGTTGGATGGAAGGCGGTTTGGTATGAGCCCAATGAGCCGAAGTCGGAAGATTCCGAACACATCCATATTCATCACCTAAAAGAGTTAATTGAGATTCTTTAAATCTCCGCCAAAACACTGATTCCGCCTTGCACTTTCTCGTCTAACTCCACTTTAATTTGAGCATCAAGTGGAAGAAACAAGTCTACTCGAGAACCGAATTTTATGAAACCAAGCTCATCGCCTTGCTTTACCTCATCATCCGTGTGACAGTACCATACAATCCTTCGAGCTAAGAAGCCAGCAATCTGTCTTATCAATACAGAAACCCCAAATTCAGTTTCAATAACAACTGTATTTCGTTCATTCTCCGTACTGGACTTCGGGTGCCAAGCCACCAAAAAATCTCCAGGATGGTATTTAGAATAAGCGACACGACCCGAAATAGGGTATCTATTCAGATGCACATTCAAAGGTGACATAAACACTGAAACTTGAATACGCTTTTCGCCATTAAAGTATTCTGGCTCTTCTACTTCTTCAATCGCAACCACCTTTCCATCAGCTGGGCAAACAATGCTTCTGGTTGAAATAACCAACTTCCTCTTAGGAGAACGAAAAAATTGGAGTACGATTAAGAATACAACTGCTCCACCAATTCCAACAAGCAGGTGTAACCAATGAAGTTCTGGCCATAAATAAACCACACCTACCGATGCCGCTATTACCATTAACGCTAACAGAGTTAGCATTCGGTAGCCTTCTTTATGAATAGTCATTCTTGCCATGCAGCCTGCAAATGTACGCTTTGGATTAACCTTCGGTTAGAGAAATATTTGTAGATATACATATGCAAACGGTGTAGCTAATACAATACTGTCTAACCTATCCAAAACACCACCATGTCCTGGCAGTAAAGTTCCACTGTCCTTGGCTCCTACATTTCGTTTTAAGAGGCTTTCTACTAAATCGCCATAAATACCTGCAATGACTGATACTACAGAAAGCCCTATCCATTCCCATACGCTTAGAAAGTCTAGAAAATAGGAGAAACCTATTGCGAACCCTACGCTCATCAAAAGTCCGCCAATTGCTCCTTCCCAGCTCTTTTTAGGACTTATTCTTTCAAAAAGCTTATGCTTCCCAAATGCGGTTCCGGCCAAATATGCGCCCGAATCTGAGGAGAGAATTAACATTAGATATCCGACAAAAAACAACGGATTGTACCCAATTTCATCATTTGGGTGAATGATATTAATGAGCAAACAAACTGGAACAGCTACGTATATAATGCCAAGAAATCCGTGAGCAATATTTGTAAACGGATCTTCTCGTTTTCGATATAATTCTATTGGGAGAATTAGAAAAAGACATAAAAGAGGGAACAACAGAAACTTTTCGGAATACCCATAAAAAGTCATCATTCCATTACCAAGTAATAACGAAAGTCCAAGCAAATAGCCAGTTAATCGCTGAGGTTTGAACCCTCCTTTATCAACCAGGTTATAGAACTCGTACAAGCCCACAGACAACGCGAAAGCGAATACGGCTAAAAACCCTATTGGTCCACCAAAGAAAATGGCAGCTAAAAAAATAGTGAAGACTATAAGTCCAACAACGATTCTTGTAAGAAGCTCAGGCATTTTCTTCATTCAATATCCTTTTGGCTGGAATGACATCATCTTGCCGAACGTATAATTCAGCGGAACCAAATAAGTAAGATGAGTCTTGTTTGTTAATGATAACAGCATCTATTCCATGGCTTTTTAGCAAAGCGCATTTTAACTCAGCTTCGTTACTTGCAGTAGACAGAATGGTTACCCAACCTTTTTCCAAGTTGGCAATTTATCAACTTTGAGTTAAAGAGTCGTTCCCTTCAACTTTGACAACGTCTTCGGGTTCTTCAATATTAACTTCTTCCACCGCTGATTTTTCGATAGGCTCATCTGACTCTACCTCGTCAACAACTTCTGTTTTTTTAGGTTCCAACTCTGCTGGCTCCCACTGTCTCTTCCCAAAAATTACCTCTAAGTTTTCCTTGAAAATGACTTCTTTTTCAAGCAATTCTTCAGCAAGTTTTTCCAGTTTATCCTTATTATCCAATAGAATTTTCTTGGTTCTGTTGTAAGCGGACTCCACCATGTCGCTCACTTCCTTATCAATCAATTCAGCTGTTTTCTCACTATATGGTTTACTAAAACTGTATTCACTTTGACCCGAAGAATCGTAGAAACTGACGTTTCCAATCTTTTCACTTAGCCCGTAAACCGTAACCATAGCGTAAGCCTGTTTGGTGATTTTCTCCAAATCGCTTAGAGCACCGGTAGAGACTTTTCCGAATATAATTTCCTCTGCAGCTCGTCCACCTAGAGCCGCACACATTTCATCTAACATTTGCTCTTTTGTGGTAATCTGACGCTCTTCAGGTAAATACCAAGCCGCTCCAAGCGAACGACCTCTCGGTACAATAGTCACCTTAATCAGCGGAGATGCGTGTTCAGTTAACCAACTCACCGCGGCATGACCTGCTTCGTGATATGCGATTACCTTTTTCTCTCCTTTGGTAATAATCTTGTTTTTCTTTTCAAGACCCCCGATTATACGATCTACCGCATCCAGAAAATCTTGCTTTTCAATTTTCTTTTTGTCTTTCCTTGCTGCAATTAGGGCAGCTTCATTACACAGATTTGCAATGTCAGCACCCGAGAATCCTGGTGTTTGCTTTCCTAGAAAATCCACATCAACATCTTTGCCTAGCTTCAATGGTTTCAGGTGTACTTTAAAAATATCAATACGCTCAGTTAAGTCTGGCATATCAACCAATATCTGACGGTCAAATCGACCAGCTCTAAGTAAGGCTCGATCTAAAATATCTGCACGGTTTGTAGCGGCTAAAATGATAACCCCACTATTGGTACCGAAACCGTCCATCTCGGTTAACAGCTGATTCAGCGTATTCTCACGCTCGTCATTCGCTCCTTGAGAAACGCTTTTACCTCTTGCACGCCCAACAGCATCAATTTCATCGATGAAAATGATAGACGGTGCTTTTTCCTTTGCCTGCTTAAAAAGGTCTCTTACCCTACTTGCACCTACGCCAACAAACATCTCCACAAAGTCTGAACCTGAAAGCGAGAAAAATGGCACTTTAGCCTCACCCGCTACAGCTTTTGCAAGTAGCGTTTTTCCTGTTCCTGGAGGGCCAACTAGTAGCGCCCCTTTAGGGATTTTTGCCCCTAAATCTGTGTACTTTTTAGGATTTTTTAAGAAGTCTACAATTTCCTTTATCTCAACCTTGGCTTCATCTAATCCTGCAACGTCATTAAAAGTGACATTAACCTTGGTATCACCCTCAAATAACTGTGCTTTTGATTTACCAATGTTGAAAATTTGAGCACCTCCACCAGCACCTCCACTCATTCTGCGCATCAGAAATATCCAAACTCCAATAATCAACACAAATGGAAGAAGCCACATCACAGAATCTCCCCAATTCTTGCGAGATTCTGCATCAGTATCAAACCGTTTATCCTCAGGTAAACTTGCCTTAATTTCCTTGATGGTATTGTCGAAATTTTGAATTTCAACAATCTGATGATAGTAGTGAGGTCCTTTATTTAAGGCAGATCCAAATGGGTTGCTTTTGACCTTCTCGTAATCGGAATTCGATTCTAAAGCCTCCTCAGTAATAAAGACTTCGGCAATATCTTTATTGACGATTACCAATTCTTTTACATCTCCAGACGACAGAATCACTTTTAATTCATCATCATTCAATTTACGATCAGCTTCTCCCAGCGATGGCATGAAAGTCATCGCTATAAACGCGACAGCAATCAGCACATAAACCCAGTAAAAGTTGAAATTAAACTCGAAGTTGAACTTCGATTTTCCTGGCTTTTTATCGCCTCCTTTTTTTTCCTTTTCAGACATTATTCTCTTTCCTTTTGGCCTAGGCCACTTCTTCATACTCCTTAATCAACGCATCTGCCCAAAGTCCTTCAATATTGTAATGCTCCCTTGGTTCTCGCTGAAAAACGTGAACTACCACGTTTACATAATCCATCAACACCCATTCTGCATTAGATGTTCCCTCAACATGCCAAGGTCTATCGTTAAGTTCCTTTTTAACGTGCTCTTCAACGCTGCCAGCTAATGCATTCACTTGGGTATTAGAGTCTCCGCTGCAGACAACAAAAAAGTCGCATACAGCATTGTCAATTTTACGAAGGTCAAGTGTTACTATATCTTTCCCCTTTTTTTCACGTAATCCGTCTACGATACTCGCTACAAGTTTTTCACTTTCCACTTTGTGGGATGATTTCTTCATTCAGGGGTGTTTAGAATTTGCAAATTTACCATTAATTATTCCTTTCAATTGACCAAAAACCTGTTCATAGGCTCTATTCAAATTAACTTGAACGAAGTTGACTCAACCAACAACTATGCCCGCCAACTTGTTCGCGACAAAACGCCTATTGAGGGTACACTAGTAGTTGCAAAAGACCAAATCAGTGGAAGGGGTCAACGCTCTAATTCGTGGGTAAGTGAGCCTAATATGAACCTAACATGTTCGTATATCTTAAGGCCTGTCTTTTTGGCAGCGAAAGATCAATTTATTCTTAGTGCTTCAGTTGCATTGGCTGTCTTTGAAACCATAAGCGCCTTGCTGCCCAATGAAGATGTGAAGGTTAAATGGCCAAATGACGTGTTGGTAAACGGGAAAAAGATTGCCGGAATTCTTATTGAAAACGTGCTTCGAGGGCCTAATCTTGAAACAAGCATTATCGGAATTGGAATAAACGTAAACCAGGTACGATTTCCCACAAGCTTAAACCCTACTTCAATTAAACTTATTACTGACTCAAATGTAAAAACTGCAGCAGTTCTTGATTTGCTGAGTACCCAACTAGAGCGATTTTATCTTCAGCTAAGAGAAGGGAAACTAGATGAACTTTTAGGATTGCTCAATTCAAACCTTTTCGGAAGTGGAATAGTCATGAATCTTCAGGTAAACGACCAAATAGAATCGGTAATAATTGTTGGAGTTGAAAAGACTGGCGAGCTACGATTAGAACATTCTAACGGCACACAAACCCTTCATCTACACCACGAAATTAACTGGCAGTTAAAACTTTAAGCTTTCCAGGTTGATGGCGATTTTCGCCACTCATTTAATTGTGCCAAATCAGATTCAGAAACATACCCTGATTCTACTGCAAGTTTGACTAATTCCGAATAATTGGACAGTGTGTAAATCTTGCATTCAGCCTGCTCAAAATTTTCATCAGCATTGGCAAACCCGTAGGTGAATATTGCCATCATACCTAAAACAGTAGAGTTAGTTTCGCGAAGAGCGTCTACAGCTTTCAAACTACTGCCTCCAGTTGAGATAAGGTCCTCTATTACCACAATCTTACTGTTTTCGGGCAGGTAGCCCTCAATCTGATTTCCCAAACCATGCTCTTTTGGTTTTGGACGGACATATATGAATGGCAATCCAAGCTCTTCTGCAACCATCAAACCAACAGCAATGGCACCCGTGGCAACACCAGCAACAACATCAGCATCCGCAAATTTCTCACGAACTCCTTTCGCTAACCCTTTAGCAATCAACTTCCTCACATTTGGGTATGAAAGTGTTTTTCGATTATCACAGTATATAGGAGATTTCCAGCCAGAAGCCCAAGTAAATGGATTGTTGGGTTGCAGTTTTACTGCCTTAATGCGTAGCAATTCATTAGCTACATTAGCTGCCAATTCTGAGTTCAAAATGTCCATTGCGCAAAGCTATAAAGTTTTCATAGGAAGCTCTTTTATCCAGTTTGGAAATGAGCCTAAAAACACGACAGTTTTCAACAGTCAAATCAACAATCCATCAATTAAGAATCTAACCGAACTCATTGCTGATGTAGAAACAAATACACTGCAGGCCATTTTAATTACTGGAGACTCTCCACAAAACTGGAAATCCTTTTGTTCCTTTTTCAAAACGGTAGAAGCGGCAGGTGGGTTTGTACATAATGAACAAGGAGAATGGCTTTTCATTTACCGAAATGGCATGTGGGATTTGCCGAAAGGAAAATTGGAAATGGCTGAGAAAATTGAGGATTGTGCGGTACGAGAGGTTTCTGAAGAATGCGGCATTGCTCCGCCAGAAATCCGTAAGGCGCTTAGCACCACCTACCACACGTACAATTTGAATGGTGCTAGAATCTTGAAACCAACGTACTGGTATTTAATGAAAAGTGCTGACAAATCTGAACTTATCCCACAAACAGAAGAGGGCATTTCAGTAGTTAAATGGGTTACGTCTAGCGAAGCTAAAAGACTTGCTCAAACTAGTTTTGGGTCAATTAGGCAGGTTGTAACTGAAGGTTTACTTACCAACTGATTTTCGACCCTTTGCCTTCAGCATTTCGTTAAGAGTCATTAACTCACCTTGTGCTCCCTTGGTTGGGTCTGAAGCAGGGGTTTTGTACAATTTCCCTTCGGGATCCAAAATGAAAAACAACGGCAAACTCTTGATGTTGTAATCCTCAATTAGTGAGTTAGTTATTGAAATTCCACCAAAAACCCAATCTATATTCAGTTGTTTTTGCAGGGACTTCATTTCATCTGCTGAATTTCCCACGCAAATGGTAACGAATTGAATGTTTTTGAATTCTTCTTTTAGGTTAGGAATTACATTGGTTTCTCTTTGACAGTAGCTATTTGTGGCATCCGTCAATTCCAGAAAAACGTAGGTGTCTTTCAGGTCAGACAAGCGTTTTTCAAACCCGTTTACATCTTTAAAAACAATCTCAGGAGCAACTGTTCCGACCGAAAGCTTCTCATGTTTTGACGCCACATTTTTTGCAGCATTTCCGAGATAAGAATTGGACGATAATCCTCCAAATTGTTTAAGAGCAGCTATCAATTTCAATTCATCAAAATCCTTATGGACGAACAGTTGTTCTATTCCAGCAATTAAGACCAACCGCCTCAAAAACGAATCTTGCAATCGCGGGTTTTCGTGAAGAAGGTTATCGAATGCCGCAAAAATCTCTCGGCCTTGCATGGCTTTCTTGCTTTCCTCAAACTTATCTATTAGCAGGACTTTATTCACTTCTCCCTGAAAAAACTGAAGCGCAAAATCGATAAAGGCAGGATTATTTGCCTGTACTCTTTTGTCTTTCAAATACTTGTTATACAAGCGTTCCTTGTCAGTTAAAAACGTTTGCTCCACACCAGCTAGTGAGTAAGCGATGTAATCCTTGACGAACGGTTCGGCTTTCGCGAAATCCTTAAGCACCTTCTCATCAAACAATGCCAATTCTTTGGCTACAATTTGAGGGCTTCTTCTATTCACCATTATCGGATAAAGCCTTTCTAAAAAGCTATCAACGGAATCATTAAAGTTGATGATCTGCTCGTTCAGTTTTGCAGATTTTCCACCCGTAATTTTAGGAATGAAAAAGTGGCGCTGATAAAAGGCACTAGGTTCATTTGCATCTCGCACTGGAGGAACGAACGTTAACTCAATGTCTTTATCTCGTTCAATGAAAAAATCAGCACAATCCTGACCAATTTGAAGCATCGCATACTGCACTTCATAAGGAGCAACTTTGAGTTCAAAACTACCATCAACATCAACAATTTGACTGGCTAAAACCCGTTCCTTTTGACTTATTGGATCATCATAGACTCTGAGCTGAATTTCTTGCCCAATGGCTAATGGAGCTACACCCCGAATTACGGCATGTTGCCCATTTGCAACAAACGGGATAATGAACAAAAGCCAGATAAATCTCATGTATTCAAGTCAAGTCCTTCGGGCACGAAGCGAGAAACTTCGCCACCATTGATAAGTATATCACGGACAATCGTTGAATTTATTGCAGAATACTCTTGCAACGAGAGTAGAAAAACAGTGTCTAAATCAGGATTGAGCGTTTGATTTATGTGCGCAATGCTGCGTTCAAATTCGAAATCAGCAGATGTTCTTAGGCCACGAAGTAAGTAGTTTGCGCCAACCGTTTTGCAGTATTCAACAGTCATTCCTAAGTATGTTTCCACCTTCACTTTAGCTTCATTCCTGAAGGTATAACGAATCATTTCCAACCGTTTTTCCAACGAAAACATGTAGTTCTTGCTAGAGTTGGTTCCTATTGCTACGATAATCTCGTCAAACAACGGGACGGCTCTCAGAATAATGTCTTCGTGACCTTTGGTAATTGGGTCGAAAGAACCCGGAAAAACTGCAATTCGTTTCATGTAGTAAACTCCTCTACTTGGTAGGTTTTCTCCTTGAAAGATATACCATTCTTGCTCAACTCAGCTAAAACTGGCTGATAAACGTTCTTAGAAAGCGGTAATAGGACACCTCTGTCAGTAATCTGTCCTTCCAATATCATGCGGGTTGCAATTGCTAATGGAAGCCCTACAGTTTTGGCCATTGATGTGTTTTCTTGATCATCTCCTTTAACAACCATTGAGCTTTCGGTCACAAATTTCTTTCCATCCTTGA
>CALCGD010000264.1 GCA_937900875.1 uncultured Flavobacteriales bacterium | reverse complement strand
AAACCACAGCGCCCATCACGTTTAGTACGTCAACCGCCAGATTAGAACCAGATTCTAACTCTAAGCTAACACGTACCAATCCGTTGCTTGGGTTTGGATACACAGAAAGATTTGCAATTTCCGTTTCGTTAATTCCTTCTGGGTTCGGTGTTCCTACAAGCTCCCAAAACTCTAAATCATCCATGGCGCCTTCAATCAAGCTACCACCATCTAGGTCTTGTCCAGGATGCAGACTATCTGAAGCAATGAATTTTAAGCTGATATCGTCTGTAATTGAAACGTAATCTGCTATTCTCACAGCAACTCTTCTCCAGCTTGGATCTGACACTTTTGTGTTCTCAATAAATACCCAATCAGAGCCATTGTCTGAGATAAATACTTGCCACCAGTCTGCGCCAGGATTAGCACCTGAAGGAGGACTATTGGTATAGTATCTCCAGTAAGAAACCGCAGGATTTGTTAATCCTGACAAATCGAAGGATGGCGTAATAAGCGTTGTATGTCCACCATCCACATCGCTATCTCCTAAAGCCGCATTCTCATCTGCTGCATTACCAGTAACTGCACAAGCAATATTTCCCGAGCCAGGCGTATGGTCAGCATCTGTTTGCACCATTACGTTATCATCAGAAAACGAACCAATTGGAATATCAATGGTCCATGTACCAGTAGTGTTGTTGTCTGAAGAAAGGCCTTCTTGCCAATCAGAACCTTGGAAATTATCGAAGTCTTCTATCCTATTCTGCTGATAACCGACCAAGATGTAATACGGCACGTTTGGCTCAACTAAATCGGCTGCTATAGGCTGCACGTTTGCTAAAGTATTGTTCAGGTTTTCTAGAGCTACATAATAAGCAATCACTGTTCCGTTTGGCTGTGCAGGTATGTCAGCAGAATGAACGTTTCCGCCAATGTTTGGCATTGGAACCGAAGTCCAAGTAGTGCCGTTGTTTACTCTGTATGCTAGAATAGCATCATTCAGCGCCCAAGCATAATCGTTGATAACTGTTATATCTACTTCAATTGCTTCATCATTGTGTGCTTCAATTGCATCGTGGTCTAACGTTGCGTTAGAAAGCAAGGTAATTCCATGCGCATCAAATGCATTAATGATGTCTAAATCGTTTGGTGTTCCATTGGTGATGTCGTTATCGCCTCCATTTGCAGGAGAATCATCTACCAAAAGCGTTTCTACAAGAATGTCTACAAACACCTCTCCTTCATTACCATTAAATCCTGTTACAAGCGCATCGTATGTAGCAGCGTACAAGTCTATCATTTGCTGAAGGTCTCCGAAGTTCTGGCCTAAATCCCACCATGCTCCTGCAATAATTTCTCCATCTGCATGCACTTCTCCAATAAGGTCTTGCGGGTAAACTTTAGGGTCAATATCATATCTACGAATAAAATCGTTCGGAAGACTTTGACTGTTTCCCTGCCCAAGAATTGGGTTGTTTGTAATACCAAGAGCCCATATATCGGCATATCCCTCGCCCATTGCGCCATTCATCCAGTTAGCACCTTGCGACTGGTAATACTTATCGTTAATACCATGCCCGTATTCGTGGTACACCACATCGCCAATTAGCGCGAAAGAGGAACAGCCCGCTCCTTCTTGGTAGAAGTTGATGGATGTACCGTTGTAAAAGGCATTACAAGAACCAGAAACATCAACGTTTGTGGCAAGTGCGTTGTCCATGCTCGTAAATGCAGGAAACTTAGTCTTCATATAATCATGCACAATATTTACATGGAAATAAGCTGAAGACTCTCTTGAAGTAGCGCTGTTTCCCCAATCAATTGCATTGGCACCGTTTGCCAAAGAAACCGTCATAGAAGGTGTTGTACCTCCTGTAAAAACTTCTGACCACAAACCTCTTAATCGGAAGGTTGCGTTGCCAACATTCAGTCCGCCAACTTGTCCACTACCATCGGTATAAAAGGTGTTACCGCCTTGAGTAATTTCCATATTGGCCAATACGGAATTGGTTTCTGGGTCGAAAGGTTGTGTTAGACTTAAGTCGTCTGTAACAGTTGCGGTTACGCCTCCAGGAGGCTCGTTTTCTGAATGACAAACCAGGTTCTGACGCATCCAAACGGTTCCATCAATTGCATCTACATACGTTAAGTAATTTGCTGGAACACGGTCTTCATCAAACGTGTAAACCGTTGCTTCAT
>CALCGD010000263.1 GCA_937900875.1 uncultured Flavobacteriales bacterium | reverse complement strand
GATGCAACCAGCAACGAAGCAGTGCCGTTTGCCAATATTGTAATTCAGGGTTCAACTATCGGGGCATCTTCCAATCTAGATGGGTTTTATGAGATTAAAAACATCACTCCTGGACTCTACAACGTTCAAGTTTCTTTCCTTGGATACAAAAGCAAAATTGAATACGAAGTGCAGGTTTTCAATAATAAACCGGCTCGTGTAGATTTTAAATTAGAAGAGGATAGCAAGACCTTGGATGCCGTTGTTGTGAAAGCCAATCCGTTCGAAAAGAAGGAAGAAAGCCCAGTGTCGCTACGCACAATTGGTGTAAATGAAATTGAAAGAAACCCAGGTGGAAACAGAGATATTTCGAAGGCGTTACAATCGCTCCCAGGTGTGGCAAGCTCCGTTGCATTTAGAAACGATTTGATTATTAGAGGAGGAGCTCCAAATGAAAATCGGTTTTACCTCGATGGCATTGAAATTCCGAACATCAATCACTTTGCTACGCAAGGTTCGTCTGGAGGCCCGAACGGGTTGATTAACGTAAACTTTATTAGAGAAGTGGAATTTTACTCTGGTGCATTTCCTGCCAATCGAGGGAATACGCTTAGTTCAGTCCTCAACTTTAAGATGAAGGATCCGAGGCAAGATAGAATTGGCGGCAATTTCACGCTTGGCTCTAGCGATGCTGGTCTAACGATTGAAGGTCCAATTGCGAAAGGACATTCCTTCATGTTCTCTTATAGACGAAGCTATTTGCAATTCCTATTCAAGTTGATTGGGCTTCCATTTCTCCCAACTTATGATGACTTTCAGTTAAAGTACAAGGCCAAAATCAACGATAAGAATGAGTTGACCGTTATCGGACTTGGAGCCATCGACCAATTTAAACTCAACTTGGACGAGGGTTTGGATGAAGACCAAAAGCGACTGGTGGAAATCCTTCCAGTTAATAATCAATGGAATTATGCACTTGGAGTTAACTGGAAAAACTACCGAGAAAAGGGTTATTCTGAATTGGTGGTAAGTCGAAACATGCTCAATAACGAAGCTTTCAAATATGCCGACAATATTGAGGTCGACACCAACCTGATTCTCAATTACAAGAGTCAAGAAATTGAAAATAAACTACGATTTGAGAACAATTGGCGCGATAAAGGTTGGAAGATTAACTATGGTGTTTTGTATGAATTTGCCCGATACAACAACTCAACTTTCACCAAACTTGCCTTGCCTGATGGTTCTATCGGTACAGTAGATTTTAGCTCAGCAATTGACATACATAAATGGGGGGCTTTCGGACAAGTGAGTCACACTTTTGTGGAAGGAAGGTTGCTTCTTTCTTTAGGTGCCCGTGTTGATGGAAACAGCTATTCGAAGCAAATGGCAAAAACCTACGAGACATTTTCGCCTCGTTTTTCCATCTCATATGCCATCAACGACCAATTTAATCTGAACGCCAATGTTGGTCGATATTTCCAGCTTCCACCCTACACCACTCTTGGCTTTAGAAACAACAGCGGCACATTGGTTAACAAGGAAAACGACATCAAATACATTGCATCCAATCATGCAGTATTGGGCGGGGAATTCATCACAAAAACGGGACTAAAAGTTTCCGTTGAGGGTTTCTTTAAATACTGGGAGAATTATCCATTCTTAGTTCGCGATAGCATTTCGTTAGCAAATTTGGGAGCCGATTTCGGTGTAATTGGAAACGAAGAAGTAAAATCAGATAATGAAGGCCGGGCCTACGGAGTTGAGTTTCTAGTTCAGCAAAAGCTTTGGAAAGGGTTTTACGGAATACTTGCATATACGTGGGTACGAAGTGAATTTCAAGATTACAAAGGCGATTTCATTCCTTCTTCTTGGGATGCCCAACACCTTATTTCCATTACTGGTGGCAAAAAATTCAAGCGAAATTGGGAAGTTGGTTTGAGGTGGCGTTTTACCGGAGGTTCTCCTTACACACCTGCCGATGAAGAAACTTCTGCAATCATTCCAGTTTGGGATTTAAACAGAGGTGCAATTCGAGATTACTCGCAGCTAAATGGAGAACGCTTGAAGCCCGCTCATTTCTTGGATTTACGAGTAGATAAAAAATGGTTTTTTAAAAAGTGGGCGCTCAACATTTACTTAGACGTGCAAAATGTGTACGCTTTTAAGGCGCAACAGGCGCCAGATTATATTCTTAGAAAAGATGCTGATGGCAATGCACTTATCGACCCAAGTAACCCGTCTAAGTATCAATTAGATAAGATTCAAAGCACAACAGGTACAGTGCTTCCATCTTTTGGAATTATCATAGAAATCTAACCCAATGTGCATCTTTGTTCTAACGGACAATGCAGATTGGTTCAAGCAAATATTACCCATTCCTTGTGGTGGTGCTAATCGCACTATTGCATTTCCCGTTTATAAATGCCGATCCTGACTCCCTAGTTTCAACACGCAGTAGGGGGGCATGGACAGATGAAGGCCTGAACACGGTTCAAGTCCGAAACTTTGTGAACCACGGCACTCTTTATATGGATGAGTGTGACAACCTCGTTAAGACACCCTATTTCGGGTTTGTCTTAGTTCCATTCTACTCTCTTTTTGGTGCCAACATTTGGGTTGGAAGACTGCTTATTTTGACCTGTCTTTTGATTGTTTTGTTCTTGTTTTTGAGCAACACTGAAACTCGATTTTTCGGTACCGTTCTCGCCATACTTGGTCTTCTACAGTTCCATGTATTCCAATACTCTCACTACAGCTTAGCCGAAATGCTGAGTATTTCATGGATTATGCTGGGAATATTCCTTCAATGGAGGTCTTCACAAAATCAGCATTGGATGCTGATTACCGCGTCTACCATCTGCTTTTCCATGGCGTACTATTCCAAAATCACTTTTGCTTATGCCGTCTTAATCCCATTCATAGTTAGGTATCTGCAATTCCTATCGGATCAAATTGAGAAAAGAGAACCTATCAGACCCCTGTGGCAAGATTGGAGTATTCAAGCTCTGATTACCGCTTTTTTTGCTGGCGCTTTCTACCTCAAATGGTACTTGCCAAACAAGGCAGTCTTCGAAATGGTAAAGGCTAATCAGGCAAGCGGGCGCTACGATTTTAGCGATGCTTGGACACGTTTTTCCTTTAATCTGGACCATTTCATCTTAACCGATGGCATTATGCCATTTGTAATCGGAATTCCAATTGCTGTTCTTCTCGTGTTATTTACGAGCGATTTTAAGCAAGGCAAGCAGGTCTTAATGTTTGGATTTCTAAGCTGGTTTGTTCTAGAAATGCATCATATGCTCCTGGTCAATCCACCAACCAGATACCTCCTCCCACTCATCTTCTCGGGCTTGGCATTAATCTCGTTTGTACTTAGTGAAAATGCCAATTTTGGATTAAAACGAATTGCTGTTTACATCATTGTTGTACTGCTAGGTGGCTACAATTGCTCTTATTACCTGAGCAGCCTTAACAGGCGCACATTTGAAATTGAAGAGGTGCGCAACTATTTAAGCAATTTTGAACTTGAACACGAGACGATAATTGGAGGATGGGGCACAACCTTGGCCTCGGAAACTAATGCCCGCTGTATTCCAATTTGGAGCGACTTTAACGCTTCCAACAATCCGTTAGAAAGGTATCATCCCAAAATTGTGGTTTCCGAACACAATGAAGCTGAAAGTGGAGAAGCATTTCTTGCAAATGGCATTGATTTACGGGCCGAATCCGATAGCGTAAAACAGTTTAATCTCTGGAGATACAAGGTCAATTTGTTTTGGATAACGGACAAAAATGAATAGCCAACCAAGCGGTCTTTGGTCCAGTCAAAAAATCTTCTGGCTTGTAGTTATTGGAATCGGATTCTTGCTGTTGAGTTATTCCAGTTATCGCGCATATACCACTTCATTCACGTACGATGAAAGTTCCACCGTATTAGAGTTTGTGCCGCGGAGTTATGTTGACATTTTTCTACATGCACCAACGGCAAACAATCACGTCTTAAACACAGCACTGATAAAATTATTTGCTTCAATTTTTCCAGGCAGCGAATTGGTTTATCGGCTTCCAAACCTCTTAGCACATCTCGTCTTTTTGGTCTTTTCTATGTTGCTTGTCTCACGAGTTTCAAAGAGCACTACTTTCAAAATTCTAGCGTTTCTTTTGCTCAATTTCAATCCCTACATGCTCGACTTTTTTTCGCTTGCCCGAGGATATGGTCTGGCACTAGGTTTTACGATGGTTGCGCTCTATTTCTGCGTGCTCTTTTTCGAATCACATTCTAAAAAATACATGGTGACCTGCCTTGTCGCTTGCGCCCTGGCGGTACTTAGCAACTTCTCTTTACTCAACCTGTTTTTAGGCTTATCAAGTCTATTTCTTGTTTCTAGCTTGGGAACAGCCATCCTCACAAGAAAAGCAAAGCCATTCTTGATAACCACCACAATTGTGACATTGGTTTCAGTGGTCTTATTTGTTCTTATTCAATCACCAATAAAAGAACTAATAGAAAAGAAAGAGCTCTTTTTTGGTGGGGAAATTGGCCTTTGGCAAGACACGATTCAATCTCTCATCAACAAAACAGCTTATCTATTACACGCACCAACTAGCCCCGTGTACCTAGCCATTTTTCTTGGGATGTGCCTTTGTCTTCTTGTTTGTCTTGGATATTCCATGCTGTTTTCTGGTCGTCAAAAACCGTCTATTGCAAAACACCTGTTGCTTTTACTGATAATCGTATTTGCTGGAATTCAAGCGCAACATGTGCTATTCGGCACTCTATTTATTATTGAACGCACAGCGCTTTTTCTGATTCCGCTGTTCAATGTGTTAGTGATCTTCAGTATATCTGAAGCAACACGTTCCAATAAATGGATTGGTAATTTGACTTTAAGTGTGGTTGCTGTGCTTATGGTAGGAAATTCGGTTTCCAAGATGAACTCTACCCATTCATTAGATTGGAATCATGAGCGAAACATGAAGCAAACCATGGTCGACATATCGGAATTCAAACAACCGTATGAAGTTTATTTCGGTGTGAATTGGCCGTACAGCGTTACCGCTAAATTTTACAGAGAATTGTATGGATACGCTTGGCTGCGGGTAATTGAAACCAACGAGTCTGAACAAACCTCTCGTCTTCCTTTTGACTTGCAATTCGCAAAACAAAAATCAATTAATGCAGAAAAGGTAATCCAACTTTTAAACGATAATGCTCTAGCGGTGTATCCTTCAAAATCATGCACCATTCGAAATGTTAATCATCTGTTGTCTGACAGCGTCTACAACGTAACGGGGCAAGAATACATTGACTTACTGCGAGATACCACCTCAAATTTATTGGATAGCAATTCCTTGCTAAACCTCACTGTAAAGCTCAGCATACGAGCAAACGCATCCTTCGCAGCAGACCTCAAACTTGTTTTAGCAACCGAGAGTGATATTCTCCGATTTGAAAAGGTTGCTACTTCGTGTATGGGAACTGATTCGTTCTCATTGTCAACTTATTACCGAGACCACGTTGATTCACAAGGGAAACGAATTACCGCCTATCTGTGGAACCCAAAACGAGAGTCGTTCCAGATTTCCGACTTGGAAATAAAATCAATCAGCATAGAATAAAAAAAGCCTGCCCAATTACGGGCAGGCTTCTTAACTTCTGATATCGCTCATTAACTTCCTTTTCTTCCAGCTGCTCGACTAGTGTTTCCTTTCACCGCTGACCCTTTTGAAGTACTGCTTCTTACCGGAGCTTTAGCCGTAGATGCACTTCTGGTGGTGCTTGAGGTTCTGGTAGCAGGCTTAGAAGCTGTGCTAGTAGACCTAGTTTGTGGCTTAGCAGTTGACCTACTAGTGGTCTGTCTTGTGTTAACCGTGCTTCTAGCTGGCGCACTTTGTCTAGATGTGCTAGTAGTAGACCTTGCCTGAGTAGTTCTCGTTGCTGGAGCAGAAGAAGACCTACTAGGAGTGCTAGCACGAACTGGCGCTTTTTGCGGAGCTCTAGCCTGAGACTGGGTAGTTACTGGCTGTTGCGACTGAGTTGATCTAGCATTAGCGTTTCCAACATTTGAGCTGCTTCTAGCTGGCGCGGCTTGAGCCGACCTAGTCTGAGTCTGCGTTCTAACCGGTTGACTGGTAGTCGCAGGTCGAGTATTGGCAGAGTTTCTAGGAGCTACTCTCGAAGCGTTGCTAGTTGTAGCTGGCTTACTGTTTACACTACTTCTATTGTATGTTCCAGCGCTGTTTCCGCGTGCAGAACTTCTATCACTGTTTACTGTGCTTGGTCTTCTACCGGCATCTGCAGTAGTCACTGTTCTTCTCTGGCGAACAACCGCTGACTCACCTCTACCCGCAGATTGAGTGTACCTGTGGTGCGCATGTCCATACCCTGTTGGTCTGTAAGTGTGACCAATGGTTGCATAGCATGGTCTCACATTCTGTACATACGGTCTGTAGTAAGTGTATCGTACCGGAGCATAATACTGTCTGTAAGGTGTAGGTCTTACAAAGCAAAGATTTATTGCAGGTCTGGCAAAACAAGAGTAGAACGGACGATAAACGAAATATGGATTCCAACTATTGATAAATCCAGTGTGGTACGCATAGTATCCCCGTCTGTCGTAATTAACATACAACCCACCAACCTGGCAAACTCGTTGGTTTCTGTAGCTAATCATCACGTCTCCAATCTGAGTAACGCGGCCATAATAGTCATACCAAACAGCTACGTTTTCAACCTGAATAATTGCTCCAAAGTCATCGTACTGAACAAATGGATTGTAGTCGTATCCAGAATTGAAAGTGACATTCACATATCCGTTACTCATTGATGATGATTGCTGCGTTTCTGGCAGATAAAAGTCAAATTCGCCATCAGGGTACACAGAAAAAGTTACTCCCATCTCGTCAAAGACGAAAGCATCTGCATAGCTGTTGATGTTTGCATGTCCGTACTCATGAGCCGAAGACTGAAAGGCAAGAGCGAAAATGCTGGCAAGTAATAATGTTAGCTTTTTCATGATTTCGAGTTTAAATGATTAACAATTGAAACGGTTTCCGATCGTTTCTTGCAACAGACAATACCAAGACAGTGCCAAAAAGTGAAATTGAACTTGAATAGGTTCAAAACTTACATTTGTAATATGTTGAAACGCATCTTTCTTCTTTTTCTGGTTCTCGGTTTGGCGAGCAGCGTTTCGGCTCAGAAAACACAGTTTGAGTGGAAAACATATTCAGATACCATTCATAAAGGAAGAGCTATCGGGCTAGGCTCTGGAACCGCGGCCCTCTGGATTGGGTCAGTTGTAGGGTTAAACGAATTATGGTACGCTCACGAACCAAGGTCAAAGTTTCACCTATTTGATGATAGTAGAGAGTGGTTGCAAATGGATAAAGCGGGCCACTTCCTCACGTGCTATGCCATTGGTTATTACTACATAGATTTCTTTCGGTGGGCAGGCTTCAATCGCAAAACCAGTATTTGGGCTGGAGGGTTTATGGGGAGTTTTTACATGGCAGGAATAGAACTGTTGGATGGTTTTTCTGGCGCTTATGGTTTTTCTTTAAGCGATTTCACGGTGAATACAGCAGGTTCTTTTGCTGTTATTTTACAAGAATTGGCGTGGAACGAACAGCGAATTACACCTAAGATTTCGTTTCATCAATCGAGGTACGCACAATACAGACCCAATTTGTTGGGAGACGGTTTTGCAACCCAGATGCTAAAGGATTATAATGGTCATACGTTTTGGTTGTCGGCAAACATCCACTCGTTCCTAAAAGATGAAAGCAAGTTTCCGAGATGGATAAATGTGGCAGTTGGGTTTGGTGGAGATGGAATGATTGGAGGTATCGATAATCCTGCATTTGACGATGACGGAAATGCACTTCCAAACCTTAAAAGGCATCGTCAGTTTTACGTGTCTCTTGATGTAGACCTGACGAAAATTCGCACAAAAAAGAAATGGCTTCGCACAATATTCAAAGCAGTCAATCTCATTAAACTTCCTTTTCCTACCATTGAATTCAACTCAATTGAGAAGGTGAAATTTCATCCCGTTTATTTCTGATTATGCTTCAGGTTGGCGAAAAGGTACGGTACTTGGATGATGTTGGCGAGGCTACAATTGTCAAACTACTGGACGCTAAAACCGCCATGGTCGAAGACGAATATGGATTGAAGCACCCCCATCCATTGAACAAGTTAGTACCAGCCGAACGAGATTTTGTTCCTAAGCAGGCGAAACCAGTTATTCCAATTTCTAAACCAACTGTAGCGAAACCAACGGAAAAGGAGAAGAAAATCAGTAAAAACCACCTGCCCGAATTCTGCTTGGCGTTTGTAACCAGCAACTCAGAAAAACCAGAATCTGGAGATTTGGAACTGGTGTTTTCCAATGCGTCAACCTATCATGTGCTGATAAATGTGGCCGCCAAGGTGGACGAAGAATGGTTCAGTCTCTATAGTGGCGAGGTGCTACCAAAGAGTAATCAATTGGTTCAATCCCTAAGGCGTCAGGATGTAGGTTCTGTAGGAAACTTGAATGTAGATGTGATATTCTTTGGCTCCACTGGCTATGCATTTAGAAAACCTATTTCATGTGCCATTAAAATTAAGTCCACTCGCTTTGTAAAGCCTGGGAATTACTTAGAATATGACAAATTTCAGAATTCTGCCATTGCGATAGAAGTTGAAAATCCAGCCACGCCCGCTCCTTCCATTACCCCTCCAAAGAAGTCGTTTGCGGTCAAATCGGTGCGACCAACTTCACTAATATTTGAAGAGGAAGTTGACTTGCATTTGGAGGACATTTTAGGGATGGACCCTCCTGATATGCCGGATCATGAAAAATTTCTGACTCAAATGCGGCATTTCGAACGGAGATTGACCCACGCCCTCACTCACAACTACATAGAGATAACATTCATTCACGGAGTTGGAACGGGAAGACTGAAAGAAGCCATTCGGCAAGAGCTGAAAGAATACGGCCTACCGTTTCAGGATGGGCCTTTTCATAAATATGGGGTTGGCGCCACCGTAGTAAATCTAAACTTAGCCTAACTTTACCGCGCAAATCGGCTCACCGCTCTTTCGAGGGAGGAAAGTCCAGACAGCGCAGAGCACCGTACCGCATGTAAATGTGGGTGTTAAGGAAGGAATTCTTTAGCAACAGCAAGTGTCACAGAAAATAACCGCCACGCTTGCGTGGTAAGGGTGAAAATGTGAGGTAAGAGCTCACGTATTTTGGTGGCAACATCGGAATAGGACAAACCTTGCGGGCTGCAAGACCAAATAGGTCAGGATTTAAGAGCTGCTCGCTCTTTCCTGATGGGTAGGTTGCATAGATAAATGGTGAGCTAAAACAGGATCTGGCTTACGGGTTTGCAAAAACGGCCTCTGATGGGAAATCATCAGAGGCCGTCCATTTTTAATCTCGGTACTAGTTATAGTTTGGCGTGCGAGCCATCACAATAAGGTTTTCCTCCTGTTTGCTTGCAGCCGCACCATGCAACGCGTTTTGCTTCCGTCAATTTCTCAATTACTGGGCTAAACTCGCTCCCTTTATGCGAACCATCGCAATAAGGTTGTTTGGTACTCTTCCCGCACGAACACCATGCGTAAACTCCTGGTTCTAGGTTTTCTATGTACGGTGCTTTTTGCGGTGTTTCTGGCTTACTCATGGTTTTATGTTTGATGTCTAAACACTAATGTATGAAGTAAGTTCGGTTTTCAGCGTTTCGGTCAATCCGAGTGTCGGTATTAGATTATTTTTGTTGAAACGCACACAAATCGATGAAATCGTTCTTATTTACTCTGCTGACCCTGATTAGTCTTTCAGCCACCGCTCAAAACGAGCTGAATCCAACTCATTATTCAAGAAATAGTTTAGAGCCTGCGCTAGAGCCATTTTATCATGGTGTAGCTTCTGGCGACCCGCTTCCTGATGCCGTTATTATTTGGACAAGAATAACTCTTAACGAAACAGACCCCGTTGATGTCAATTGGCGCATGGCCACGGATACGCTCTTTACCACTATTGTAGCCAGCGGAACTACCACCACAGATTCTACCACAGATTGGACGATTAAAGTTGATGTTACCGGTCTTGCTTCGGATGCATGGTATTACTACGATTTTGAATACAATGAAGACCATTCTTTAATTGGAAGAACCAGAACTGCACCCGTTGGAGGAGTTGACCACCTGAGATTTGGCGTGGTGTCTTGTCAGAGTTATGAAAACGGTTATTACCATGCTTATAGAGACATGGTGAACCGCAACGACATGGATTGTATTCTTCATTTAGGAGACTACATCTATGAATACGCAACTGGCGGTTTGGGCGCATCTATTCAGGACCGATTAGAAGAACCAGCTACTGAGATTATTCAACTGAGCGATTATCGCACACGTTATTCGCACTATAAACTAGATCCAGATTTACGAGATGCACATCAGCAATACCCATTTATTTGTGTTTGGGATGACCACGAAACCGCCAATAACTCTTTTACTGATGGTGCCGAAAACCACACCGAAGGAGCAGAAGGATTGTGGGCTGATAGAAAAGTAAACGGCATGCGCGCCAACGCGGAGTGGCTTCCAGTAAGGTTGCCCGACCCTAATGACATTTCGAAGAGATACAGAGATTTTGAATTCGGAAATCTTGCGCACATCTCTATGCTAGACACACGACTGTATGACCGTGATGAACCAGGAGTAGGTGCTGAGGAAGACCGAAGTTTGCTTGGGTACGAACAGCGGCATTGGTTATACGACAACCTCTCTAATCAATCAGCGCAATGGAAGCTCTTGGGGCAACAAGTGATGGTTGCGCCCCTTACCTTTTTCGGGATTCCCGTAAACAACGACCAATGGGATGGTTACCCAGCAGAGCGCGATAGTTTATACGCACATGTGGTTGACAACAGCATTGACAACATGGTGGTGTTAACGGGAGATATTCATACTTCGTGGGCGAATGACTTGCCAGGAGACAACTATGATTCTAACACAGGCGCAGGTTCGGTTGGTGTAGAATATGTGGTAACAAGCATCTCAACCTTAAGCAGCCCCGTGCCAATTCCGGGTGGCATAATTGGTGCCGTTAATCCGCATATTAAGTATGCAGATTTATCGCAGAAAGGGTATTTAGTACTTGATTTAACAGCTACTGCGGCACAATCCGATTGGTATTACGTTTCCGACATATCCGTGCCTGGTTTCACCTCTGATTGGGGAGCCGGCTGGTTGACAAACGATGGCGACAACCACCTTTCTGAAGCTTCTAACCCTGCGGTGGCTGGTGTTTACCCTCCCTTAGCGCCACTCTTTACGCCAGATAACGTTGGAATTGACGAAGCGGGCCAAGAACCCGTAATTGTGAGCGCCTACCCCAATCCGTTTACGGACAGATTTGTAGTGCAATTCAATTTATTTGAAGCGGAAAATGTCCGAATTCAGCTTACCGACATTTCTGGAAAAGTTATCTTAGAAAAAGATTTTGGAACCGAACGTAGCGGGCTCCACTATCTTGAAATTGCTGTTCCTGAAGTTGCACCGGGCCTTTATGTGTTCAGTTTATTGGCCGGAGAGTATGTTGTTAACAGAAGGTTGAGTAAATTGAAGTAACCTAAGTAGCTTAGCGTTCGTTATTACAAGAGATTAGCCTTGACCAAGAACTTTTTCGTACATATCATTATACTTGTACATGCTTAATGGAATCAATAAATACGCCCTAATTGGCGATGAGACTGTTCTGTTTGAATACGAAGGAAAAGTAGACAAGGAAGTTTTACTCAATACCCTTCCTGAAATTGAGACAATCCTTGATTCTTTGGATGTACATCGCCAGAAGAAGCGAAAGATTGTAAACATTGCCATTGAAACACTCCAAAACCTGCAACTACACTCTTTTCCAATAGAGAAGAACACATACAATCTGCCGCCACTGTTTATTGTAGCCAAGGATGATAATTGCATTACCATTACCATCGGCAATCTTATGTACTCGGACGAAGAGGCAGTTCTTGCCGACAAACTACACAAGATTAACAGCCTCAATGATGAAGAGATTAAATTCCTTTATGGGGTAATTATGAAGCAGACGGTGGTTAAGTTCTCTACCAAAGGTGGTGCTGGACTTGGACTTATCGATATGAAAAAGAAATCTGGCAACGCCCTAGATTTCAGCTTTCAACCTATAAATGAAGAAGTAAGCTATTTCAGCTTAAAGATTAGCGTTCCCGGTTAACGGAACTTCTCCATCCTTACTTACCAATTTCGTAATCTTCCAACCCATGTAACCGTATAAGACGGTCATCAGTGGGCTTATAATATTGAAGAAAGCAAACGGCAAATAAGTACCAGTAGCTACACCTAGCACGCCAGCGTGGTACGCCCCGCAGGTATTCCACGGTACAAGCGCAGAGGTAACTGTTCCGCTATCTTCCAATGTTCTACTCAGGTTTTCACCTGCTAAGCCCCGCTTCTCGTACTCTTTGGCAAACATTCTACCAGGCACCACAATGGCCAAATACTGGTCAGAAGCAGTAACGTTAAACACCAAGCATGTTCCCGCAGTAGAAGCAATAAGAGACCCTGTGCTTTTAGCAAGACGAAGAATGGTTTGAGCAATTCTATCCAGCATACCGCTGGCCTCCATTACACCGCCAAAAACCATGGCGCAGATGATAAGCCAAATTGTGTCTAGCATTCCTGCCATTCCACTAGAACCAAGAAGTTCGTTTGCCGTTGCATCACCCGAATCAATGGCTATATCGGTAGTCATAGCGTCAATAACCGCCATGTAAGATGCTCTTCCGTAGCTCACACCTTCGGCAGCAAGCGATTCAATGACCTGAGGTTGAAACGCAACCGCAGCAATTCCGCCAAGTATAGCGCCAATAAGTAACGCAGGTGCAGCAGGAGTTTTCTTCACAATGAGCGCTATAACCGCAATAGGAACCAAAAACAACCACAGACTAATATTAAACTTAGATGCAATGGCATTCTGCAGAGATTCCACTCCAGCAACATCTGCACCCGAACCAGCAGTAAATCCAAGTACCAAAAACATCAATGCTGTAATGGTAATAGATGGAAACGTAGTCCACATCATGTGCTTAATGTGTGTAAACAAGTCTGTTCCAGCCATGGCTGGCGCGAGGTTGGTTGTATCAGACAATGGCGACATTTTATCTCCGAAATAAGCACCAGAAATAATGGCGCCTGCTATCATTCCATCGCCAAAACCAAGTATTCTGCCTATACCCATGAGGGCCACTCCAACGGTAGCCACGGTGGTCCAAGAACTACCCGTAGCCAACGATACAATGGAACAAATAATACAAGTAGCAAAGAGGAAAATGGTGGGATTAAGAATCTCCAATCCATAATAAATCATGGCAGGTACTACCCCACTTATAAGCCATGTTCCTGCCAAGGCGCCAATCATCAATAAGATGATTAATGCAGGCAAGGCGCTGCCAATACTTGAGATTACACCATCAAAAAGAGTGGTCCATCTTTGACCGCCAACCATGGCAACAATAGCAGCAACGCCCGCAGAAAA
>CALCGD010000262.1 GCA_937900875.1 uncultured Flavobacteriales bacterium | reverse complement strand
TCTTCTTTTTTCATTTTCTGCTCCTTCATAATCAAACTCTTCTGTGTTAGCCTAGAAGCTTATGCTTCGTTTCATAGATGTCCGCAACAAGCCTATGCGACACTTGTATTGGAGGCTTGCGATGTTGCTCCAAAATTTTCCTAATTGTGTATTCCAATTCATTAATTGAATCGGAATACAGCCAGAAAAGGAACAGTTCGCTCACCACTGATTCATAAACAGAAAGGCAATGAGCATCTAATGGATTATGGCGTTCAAACGTTTCTTTTATCGTTTGCCTGTAAGTATTGCTAGGTTGCATATCGAAACATTTGAGTTATGGCTGATGGAATCAGAATTTTTTTAACCCAATCATCTCTATCGGCATCTGAAGGATGTCGCTAAGATCCTTTCCAAAGTCAGCTGAATCTTCATCATCAATTTCGTAAAACCACTCGATTGATACGATTGCTCCCAGTTTTTCCTGCTCTTTCAACAATTTCAAAAAGCTTAACAATTCTTTGGCAGAAGATGAATTAAAGTATTCAAGTTTTATCTGGCAACGGATTCTACCTTGCCTTTTAATGTAATCCAAGATCAATTGACTGAGTGGATTGAAAAACGATTTTGGGTCAGAAGGAATACAGCGGCCCTGCAATATGAGAAGTGCCTTTGCTGAATCAAAATTGATACGTGGAACGCTTAAGTCCTCAGATCTGCTCTGTCTGTTCATGTTATTGTCCTATAGTTACTTGGAAACAGAAGAGCTGTAACTCCTCGTCTAGTTTTTGGAATTGATAATGGATTTGCTGTTTGGAGCGCAAGGCCATTTGTATAAAACCGAGCCCAGCACCGGGGCTGCCAGTTTGAGGCGTTGTCTTGAGGGTTTTTTGATAGAGGTCGGCCAACTCATCAGAATTCAATTCACTTATTGTGTCAAGCTTTTCTTTGAGCTGTTTGACCCGCTGTTGCAGTATTAGATTGGTTGTTTCTACTCTGTACATTTTGCCTGAGCGAGAAATGACAATTGCCGTATTGAAGAATGGTATTGCATCGCTTGCTGGTTTATGTGCATGAAAGGTGATATTGCATAGACATTCTATTATTGCATTTATTACTCGTTTTCTGATTTGGGTGCTTTCGCCTATTTCAAAAAGCAACCTTTCGGCTGATTCAATTATCTCGATGTGCAGATTATTATGAGTGCAGCCACCGAATTCCAATAGACAATCTTGACCCAACATACGGGTCGCTATTTTCATTGATGCTGTCTGCAAATTGCCTGCTTCTAGGATTTGTCGTGATTCCATAGTTCCAGTTGTATTCCTTCGATTCAATTAGAAATTCAAAGATGGTTGTTCAACTAACGCTACCTGTTTTTGGATATAACCACTTTAGACTGTTGTGTTAAGTGGGCGTAATCACATTTAATCATGAGACTGAGGGCATCGGAGCAGTTTGTTAATCCAGCTGTAATCCTAATTCATGATAACTCACATAGCCTACAAGATCAAAACTTTTGAATCGTTGCTTTTAAGATGTCTGAAATATCTGGGGTAATTTTTAGCAAATGGGATAAGGCCTGTCTCATGAGCCACAGGGTATGCCCTACAATAAAAACAGAATATTAAATGACCTGAGGCTACTATACACGAACTGGTTCGATAGCTATTGTTATAACCACATTTGGTTAACCGAGTTGAGAAAAATGGTACGATTAGGTAATACCCCTATGGAAAGTTAGGACGTTATTACCTCATAAATTAAAAGAAAAGCATGTTAATTCGAGAGCCACTGTTATTATCAACCAATCGTCATACTTACGAAATCAACGGTCTGTTTTTGTATAAAAAACTGCATGAGCTAGATAATCATTTTATCGAAGTCTTTTCTGCGGCTTCTAAACTGTCTGATTTGGAAGAATTTACTGTTAAAATTGAAATTAGCCATTTGGTTTCTGCTGGAAAGTTGCAGATGGCCTCATTTTTACACGAGTTGGCTGATTTCAATTTAACGTACACGGACCGTACGATTTGTGTTGAGTGGCGCTGCGATTATGATGACGAAGATATTGAGGAGTTGGGACAGATGTTTCAGGAGGTATGGCAAAAGAAGGGGGTAGGAGACAGGTTTAAGCTAGTCCTACTATCCTAGTGGGATTTATTGTAATTTTGCTAGTTTCACGTAGATAGCGTACGTGCCTGCATAGCTTATGGAAAAAACATGAGTGATTTAACAATAGACGCCACCTTAGACTTATTAAGTTTAAAGGAGCTTGCTATAAGCAAGACCCATGATGGTATTGCATTGCTAGATTCAGAAGGGAGATACTACTATTTGAATGAAGCGCATGTGAAGCCTTTCGGATATGAACATGAGAATGAGCTGCTTGGGAAAACGTGGCAGGCAATTTATCCGCCAGAAGAAATTGAAAGGCTCGAAAGAGACATGGTCCCTTTGCTGGTGGAACATGGAAAATGGACAGGCGAAACCCGTGGAATAACCAAACAAGGAACCCCTGTTTTTCAAGAGATTTCGCTAACCTTTTTAGAGGATGGAGGCATGATTTGCGTTACGCGAATCATTAACAAAGAGAAGGAGTATGAGCGTGAGTTGCAGTTGAGGGCAAGGAAAATGCTCTCAGTTGTTGAAAACATAAGTGACGGGATTCTTTTGGAAGACGAAAATAGGATCATACAGGCAGTAAACCCGGCCTTAATGACAATGTTCGGCATCGCTGGAGACGCAAGCAAAATGATTGGGGTCGACTGCGCTAAAGCGATGTTGGGTGTGGCCAAATCCGTAAAAAATCCAGAGGCATTCCTGTCAAGGGTTGAGGAGCTTATGGAAAAACGCAAGAACGGCACAGATACAGTCTTCTTGGTTTCTGAACGAACACTACAAAGAGAGTTTGTTCCCATTATATTGAATGATAGTTCGGAGGGATATCTATGGGTATATAAGGATGTGACCAGTCGTGAAGAATCCAAGCGAAAGTTAGAAAGCTTGATTATCAAAGAACAGGGAATCAATGAGGTTAAGTCGAAATTAATCCAGACGATATCGCATGAATTCAAGCAACCTTTGAATAATGCAATTGATAGTTTGAATATTCTCAGGTCTATGACCGACAATGATTCGGAGAGTTATAGCCGACCATGGGAATATCTTTCTATGGAACTTCAGCGGTTGAATCAGAACGTTAGCCGGATTGTGAATTTTGAATCGCTCTACCAATCGAGAAAGGCCAATTTGACTATTGTAAACGCCAAAAATCTTGTTTCAAATTATTTGAATTATAACTACAAGATGTTTATGATGACAGGGAAGTTTGAGTTTACTGATGAGATGAACGAGCAAGCTGTAGCAGTTGATGTGAACTTGATAGAATTGGCATTTAGAAACCTAATAGACAATGCAATTAAGTACTCTAATCCTAACGAGGCAATTCATATCAAGTGCTTTTCTCTCAAAGAGACGGCACATTTTGTGTTCGAAAACAAAATGAAGCAAGGGCTAAAGGTGGAACCAGACAAGCTAGGAACTCCATTTTACAGAGGAACCAATAATGAACAAGGGTTGGGTTTGGGTCTAAGTATCATCGACCATAGTCTGCAGTTGATGAGTGGTGAGGTTAAATTTGAATCCAAACTTGAAATTTTTACCGCAACCGTGACGCTACCAATATCTGAACAATGAGTGCCGTAAAGCCAACTCCAGTTGTCATTATTGACGATGATTTCAACCTACGCAATTCGTATGTGCATGTTCTTTCTCAATCGGAAGAATATAAGGTATATGGAGAATACACCAACGTTGATCTGGCCCTAAAGCGGATAAATGAATTGGACTCTTTGATTATCCTGCTTGACGTACATCTGGAAAGGGAATCTAGCATTGACCGGATCAATGATATTAAACGTGTTAATCCGTACAATAAGATCATTATGCTGTCAAATGATTGTTGTGCGAATACAATAACAGAAGCCTTCAAGAAAGGCGCAGATGGTTACCTACTGAAGAGTGACGCGGCCTTATCGCTTGGCTATTACCTTTCCCTTTTAGATAAGCACGATTATGTAATGAGCCCTGGAAGTGCAAGTGCAATGGTTCAATTCCTTAAGGGGCTTACAGGTTTTTCCGAAAATTCTCCAGAATTTCTTCAGGCTTTATCAAGTCTTAGCAAAGCGCAGAAATTGGTTTACGAGGAAATGCTTACCGGCAAGACTTATACTCAGATCGGAGGTGCAATTGGGATCTCTAAGAATACGGTCGCGCAGCATGTGCAAAAGATCTACCGTGCATTCAATGTCAAAACTAGAGCTCAACTGACCAGTTTAATTAACAGCCCCAGTTGAAATAATTTATTGTAGCATTCAGTGGAAAGTAGAATAGACAGCATCACCTCAGTAATCGCACCACTTAAAGAGCGACTTGCACAGCATGATATGTATAAGCGTCTTTCTAATGAAGAGAGTATTCGGGTGTTTATGCAGCACCATGTCTTTGCGGTATGGGATTTCATGTCATTGACCAAATGGCTACAGTATAACCTGGTTTCAAAAAGCCTTCCGTGGATGCCTCCAGCAAACCCTAAACTTGCAAGGTTTATCAATGAAATTGTGTTGAGCGAGGAATCAGACATTGATCAAGATGGAGAACATATGTCGCATTTCGAGATGTATCTGCTGGCTATGAAAGAGATAAATTCGAGTACGGATGAAATAGAATCATTTTTAGCGCAATTGAAATTAGAAAAGTCCGTCTCTGGAACCTGCAAGGAATTGGACATTCCAAAATCGATAGAGCGTTTTATGGCATTCACCTTTGCTTGCATTAAATCTAATAAGCCACATGTGGTAGCCTCGGCATTTACTTTCGGAAGGGAAGACGTGATACCGGAAATGTTCCTAGGTATTCTTGAAAATAGCAAGTTGGACAATGCTGCAAAGCTTAAGTACTATATGCAACGCCACATTGAACTTGATGGAGATGAACATGGCCCCATGGCAATGGAAATGTTGCAAATTCTTTGTGGAACAGACTTACAGAAGTGGAAAGAAGTAGAATTGACGGCATTTACTGCTTTGAACCTCAGGATAAGTCTTTGGGACGGGGTTGAGAAAGCCTTGTTGGCCGAAACAATGACGGTCTAAACAGCAAGGATGCAGAACACTGCCTTAAAATTAGTTGAGAAATTCATCTTTGCTTAATTCTTTTAGTTGTTTGCCAGCTTCTTTGGTTTTGTTCATGAAATCGTTTCGTTGCTTTTTGATTAAAGCGGGTAAGTAGCATATCTCCATAAATGTGACATCATCCAATTGCTCGAGTGTGCCCTGCCATTCCTTGAACACCCTTTCTATTTCAAGCAAGCGATTCGTTGTATTTGAATTCGCGGTTTTCTGTAAGGTGGCGCGTAATCGGTTTTTAGTGAACTTCTTTTGAGTTTCTTGTCCAAACTGGTCAGTTACGCCATCTGAAAACATATAAATCTTATCCTGAGGTCTTAAAACGAATTCGATTTGTTCAAAGGGCTGTTGAGTCTCCATGTGTGTTCCTATTGGGAATCGGCTACCATTTAACTCTTTGATTTCTTCACCCCTCATTAGCCATATCGGACGGTTTGCACCGCTGAAAGAAATTTTCCCTTCATAAAAGCAACAAAGACTCACATCCATTCCATCGGTAACTTGGTTTGTGCCTTTATTAAGAACATCCATCACGAGCGCTCGACATTTATCTAGTATTTCAGCTGGTTCAAGAAGACCGAATTCATCAATGCACTGATTGAGTGTTTGTGTAAACAGTACCGTTAGTAGTGCTCCTGAAATACCGTGTCCAGTGCAATCTGCCACAGCATAAAATACGCGTCCATATTTCTGACGCTTCCAGTAAAAATCTCCCGACAAAATGTCTTTTGGCAAATAGATAACACCTGCTTCTCCAACAGCATCCCCAAGCCCGTCCTTGTCTGGTAAAATTGCTTTTTGAATATTCTTGGCATACCTTAAATTGGCTGTAAGGTCATTACCTTTCTGATTCATTTTAACAAAATCTGTTACGTCTATACCATAGCCAATAACCAAATTTTGCTCGTCTGAGCTACCCGGAACAAGTTCGTAGTGGTTTAGTTTATGTGTGCTGCTCGAGTCGTCAATATGACCAGAACTCTCTAGCCACTCAATCGACTTACCAAGAGAAATACACTTTAAAAAGTTTTTTCTTCGAATTAGAGCTTTGTCAAGCTCCTTTCTCTGACCTGATAAGATTTCAAAATCATCCTTACCAACCATATTAAGTCTGGCGCTTGAATCCGGCTCTAACGCTTTATTACAGTATACATATCGATGGTCCTCTGTAAATACAGCCAACTCGACAGGCAATCCTTCCACCAACACTCTATGAGATTTTGCAAGTCGGTTATTTCTTGTTTTCGAAAAATGGAAAAAAGACCAAATAGCATAACTTATCATTATTAATGAAAAGGTATCTGCAATAATGAATGCGAAATCAGAATTATGTCTATGCACCATAGCTAACCAGGATCCACTCTGAACCCAGGTGGCCAACGACATTGCAACGACAAATAGAATCGAAAACACAGCCATTCGTTGTGTCCGAATGGTTTGACTATCTATTGTCTTTAAATATTCCTGGCAAGATTTGTACAGTTCCCCTATTAGTAGTTTAGTTTTTTCGACCAATGGGTTGTTTTTATATTACGTGGCGAATCTTACGATAGACGAATGTATTGTTATTAACGATTAAGTTTATCGCGTGTTCTAGTGTGTTTGAAGGTTTGTAGTAACCATAATTGGTTATGTTATAAGTTGCTTAGTTAATAGCCGCAATTCCAAGCCAAGTGAGCACTATTAGTGGAATTGTCGATGCACAAGAAAAATGACCATTACGACTACTTACTCTCAGTTCCTGAGTTGAAGAACATTCTGATTTGGTAGCTTCTCAACTTAAAGAAAAAGACGTAAGAAAGCTTGTTTTTTATACAGTTTCTGTACACAAAGATCCGAATATCAAGCCATATATCGATTGCATTAAGTTCTGTGTCTGGAAAAATGGAACGGTCTTAGAAATAAGAGAATTGGTATAGAAAATCGGTATCCAATTTATTGGACATTTGTTTGTGAGGTTTGTTAATATTTGGTGCAGAATGATTTTTATACGACCATAGTCTGCTGTAAGCATAAAGGATGGATGATGTGCTAGATTGATGGATCTGAAGAGTTTAACGAGACAGTATCACCGTTAAGGCGTCTCTTACCAGCCTCGATGAAGTCCTTGCTCCAAC
>CALCGD010000261.1 GCA_937900875.1 uncultured Flavobacteriales bacterium | reverse complement strand
GCAATTACACCACCTACCTAAACAATCGTGCAACACGACAGGAAATAGAGCACGTGAATGTCGATAAGGCCAAAAACCTGTATCGTAAGGAATTGGATTGGATGCGGAGACAGCCGAAGGCGAGAACCACCAAATCCAAGTCTCGTGAAGATGCTTTTTATGACACTGAAAAGGTGGCCAAAACCAACCTGAAGAAGGATGAATTGACCATGGAAGTGAACATGCAGCGCATGGGAAGTAAGATTCTCGAGTTGCATAAAGTGAGTAAAGCCTATGGCGACAATGTGTTGCTCAAGAGCTTCGATTTCAAGTTCAGAAAAGGTGAACGTATTGGAATGGTAGGTGCCAACGGAAGCGGAAAATCAACGCTTTTGAAGATGATTATGGAGCAAGTTGAACCTGACAGCGGCAAAATTGTGAAGGGCGAAACCATCCATTTCGGCTACTACGGTCAGGATGGACTCGAAATAAAAGAAGGCAAGCGCGTAAAGGAGGTCATCACAGATATTGCCGAATTTATTCCACTTAAGAAAGGCAAAACCATATCTGCTGCACAGCTTTTAGAACGCTTCCTCTTTCCTAGAAGTCAGCATTTTCAGTATGTAGAAAAACTGAGTGGTGGAGAGAAGAAACGACTGTATTTGCTTACCGTTCTTATGGCCAATCCAAATTTTCTTATTCTGGATGAGCCAACAAACGACCTAGACCTTCTATCGTTAAATGTATTGGAAGATTTCCTCATGGAATTTGAAGGATGCTTGCTCATTGTAACGCACGATAGGCACTTTATGAATAAGCTGGTTGACCAACTTTTCATCTTTGAAGGAAACGGGAAAATTCGCGGGTTTGTGGGTAATTACGATAAATATCGTGATGCTTTAGAAACCGAAAAGAAGCAAAAAGCCACTGCCAAGAAGGTGCAAAAAGAAACCGAAAGCCTTGCTTCAAAAGGTAAAATGGGCTTCAACGAAAAGCGAGAGTTTGGATTGCTCGAAAAGGAAATCCCTCAGCTTGAAGCCAAGAAGATTAAACTCACCGAAGAACTCGAAACCATTGTAGATGACCATGAAAAACTCATGGCCGTTTCGGAGGAATTCCAACGCGTAAGCGATGAACTAACCGAAAAGGAAATGCGGTGGTTGGAGTTGAGTGAGTTGGAGTGATTATTTGTTTTTACTCCGGATTCGTCCACCCAATCCGAACCTGACAAAGACAACAAACTGTTCAAGCTTGTCAGTCCTAGTTTGGTACACTGCAGGCCAAGCTATCCGTTCATCGTGAGTGTATAAGGTGGCTTCATAACCAAGTCCAACTTCGATATTCAAATTGAAATTACTTTTCTGAGTTACTTGCCCACCGAACAGAAAGTTGAAACTTCCAGCATGACCTGCCCATGGTCTATCATTTGGATTGGAATCATCAACTAAATAGCTCCCGTAAACACCCTCTAATCCAACGTAAAACTGGCTGGACTTCCAGTTCTTTAGGTAAAACCTTGGCGAAAGAGAAAGACCAACTTTCCCTTTGTTTTTACCAACTATACTAAGACTCGCTACAGCAATTGTATAGTATGGCATCACTCTTATTCCAAAAATATTTCCCTTAGGCTGCCATTCATAAGACAAACCTGCCAGAAGAAATAGATGCAAGTTCTTATCAATGTTTAAATCAGGTGCTCCAAGATGAAAAGAGACGATATGATGATGGGTAGTATCCTTCACCAAAAAAAGAGATTTCTTCATTCTACGTTGTTTAGCAAAACCTGTTTCAGTGGTCGCTTCACCTTCTTTAAGTTCAGGTTTCCAGGTGGTTCCGTTCTCAAATATGATAAGAAATACTTCGTTTTTAGAAATCTTGTAAACAGGCCCGTCAAGATTATCCTCTGGTTTATAGGAAATCTCATTGGTCCCAACTTCTAAGACTTTAACGTTTTTTTCTTCGGCATTTTTAAGAATCATTTGATCCTGTCCGAAGGCTTTGTCAATCGAAAAAATCAGAATGGACAAGAACATAATTGCTAAAAGGAGAGTTCGCATAATGGTTAATTTCAACATCAAAATTATAGATAAACCATGAAGATTGTTATACTCATCCCACTTCTCCTCATCACATCTTCTCTTTTCGCTCAAAACCAATGCGAAGATTTCTTTCTATTGATAGGGCAGCGAGATATCAATGAAAGTGTTGTGGCGTTTCAGAAAAACTGTGGTCCCTTTGAGGAGGAAATATCTGAAGATGGCTCGAATAAAACGTGGGTATCTAAGGAAAAGGGCATCACCCTAACCTTCATTAATAGAGAAGACGATAAATTCTCATTGCCCAAGTATGAACTGCTAACCATTGAGCTAACCAGCTTTACTGGTAAAGGCGGTTACAAAGGAGAATGGCCTTTGGGTTTTATGCTGGGTATGGACTATAAGATGGTAAAAGACCACATCAACAACTTGAACGATGTGAGATATGAGCGAGGCGACATCGGCAAACGAAGGTCCTATTTTACCTATACGGGCCCAACGAATGATGCCGCTAAAAACCGTAATGTGAAAGTTTACGTTTCGCAATATGATGGTACAACCATCACTACGCTACGCTTAAGATTAGATTGATTAGGCTGGTTTTGGACTTCCTCCTTGTCCGCCAGAATTACCTCCAGAACCTCCACTTTTATTACGTTTCTTCCATTTAGGATTGAACGGACGTTTCTTCTTATCTCCACCTCCGGTTCCACCACCTTGGTTGTCGAAACGTTTCTTTCCACCTCCGCCACCTTGTCGGCCACGACCTCCGCTACTTCTTTTCTCTCCCGGATTGTATTCTGGCCCTGAAAGACCACCTGGCAAAGCTGGCTTCTCTATGACTTTTTCAATCAGCTTTTCGATATCGCCAAAGCCGTTTACATCATAACCATTTATGAGTGTAATAGCCAATCCTGAAGCTCCTGCCCTAGCTGTTCTACCAATTCGGTGAACGTAGTCTTCTGCGTCTTTCGGCACTTCATAGTTAACAACAATCTCAATATTGTCGATGTCAATTCCACGAGACATCACATCGGTAGCAACCAAAAAATTGAACTTCTTATTTCTGAAACCAGATAGCACTTCTTCTCGCTCCAACTGATCAAGATCTGAAGATATAGCGCGTGATTTCCAGCCTTTTTTCTGTAGGGTTCTGTTTACAGATTTAACTGCCGCTTTTCTCGAACAGAAAATGATGCAACTGTTCACTTCTCCCTGTTCCTCCATCAGAATCTCCAACAGTCGGTCCTTATGGTCATCATTAACCAAATAAGCCAATTGCTTAATGTTCTCCGATGGTTTGGAAACAGCTATTTCAACATTAATCGGATTCTTAAGCAGCTTTTCAGCAAGCTTTCTAATCT
>CALCGD010000260.1 GCA_937900875.1 uncultured Flavobacteriales bacterium | reverse complement strand
TCATACAAGAGATGCCGTGCTAGATCAAATAATATCATTGAAGAAAAAATATTTGTTTTACAAGGAATATGCAAAGGCAAGTGCGGCTGATGTAGTAGGAGATAAAAAACTGAAAGACAGTAAAATATTTGAGGTTTCGCTGCTTAGTTCATGCATAATTATAAACCAAGGTAAAGGAAGATTTCGACAAGAAGTTCTTCCAGAACAAGCACAATTATTCCCAATAGAGACAATTTTGGTCAACGATTTCAATAAGGATGGTTCAGACGACATACTGCTTGCGGGCAATAGTGAAGACGCCCACTTTTCCTATGGAAAGGATATGGCTGGACATGGATTGTTGTTGTTGGCAGACGGCACTTCAGGATTTTCCGTAGTGGATTTGTCTAGGAGTGAGCTTAATTTGGATGGTGTCATCAAATCCATGAAACAAGTAAAAAGTAAGAATGGAGAACTATTAATCATTGCTCTAAAGCAGTTTGGTGAAGCCAAGATCTTTTTACGAAAATGACTTAATCAAACCAGAGTAAAACTTAGCGGATTTTGCAAATTCAAATCCCTTTGAGAAATCCAAGACGTTTAGTTCATATGTTATAATTTACACCTTATGTTAATCGAGACTTTTCGCTCAAGAATGATTGAGTTTGTTCCTAATAAGTTTTTAGCTTGGTTTCGAGTAATTGCCTACGGCTTGATGGCAATTGAAGTTTCTGGTCTTAGGTCAAATGGTTACCTGTACAGGGTTCTTTGTGAAGAAAACATACGGTTTCCATACGAGTTCCTGCCGATTAACATGGTTTTTGAAGAGTCAAGCGTTAATGTATTAATTGGCATTATTTCGCTGTCAGCCGTGTTTTGTGCAATAGGGTTTATGTATAAATACGCCCGTTGGATATTTTTATTCTCATATAGCTGCTTGTTCTTTCAGGATAAACTGCTTTGGAATAATCACTGGTATCTGTTCGTCTTAATTGGTGTATTAGCAATTGTGGTTAACCTGGGTAAAAACTATTCAATAGACACATTAATCAATCCCAAAAAGAGGGAAACCGTATGCCCAAGATGGCATTACTATCTCTTTACGTTTCAGATAGCCTTGGTATATTTTTATGGGGGTGTGGCCAAATTGAATTATGATTGGCTGGTAAATGCTGAGCCCATAGCTACTTTGCTTGCCCAACGAGAACACTTCTTTCTTCTTGGCGGCTTCTTTCAATTACCAGTTGCTAAATACTTTTTTGCGTACAGCGGTCTGCTGTTTGACCTTGCAGTCCCATTCTTATTATTGAATCGAAAGACGTTCAAAGCCGGATTGATTTTAACGTTTGTATTTAATGGACTGAACTCAGTAATATTTCATATTGGCATGTTTCCTTACTTCATGCTTGCAACAAACCTCCTCTTTGCGCACGTTTTACTCAGCGCAGAGACTTCCGTTGTTAAGGGAAAGAATCAAGTTCAAGAAAGCACCGAATTGGGTTTGCCCAAAAAGGTTTTCATCTATCTGTTTATTGCCTTTCAGGTTCTGTTCCCTCTGCGTCAGTTCATGTATAAGGGTAACCCATCGTGGATAGGTGTGGCAGAAAAGTTTTCGTGGAGAATGATGATTCAGTACAAAGAACTTGATGAGTTTAAGTTCTTCATATATTTCACAGAGACTGAGAAAAAGGAAGAGGTGCAATTGCAATTGATTGAAAACCATAAGACTTTAATGATTGCTTTTCCAGAAACGATTGCGCAATGTGCGATTGGTATGAGAGAACATTTTGAGAAAAACGGCCTGAAAAACTTTGAAATTAGGGCTGATATTCGAGTGAATATGAATAATCGTCCGTTTCAATATCTGGTAAAAAGAGATTACGACCTATCTACAGAAAAACGTTCTCTTTTTAAGGCACCCGATTATATTGTTCCTCAGGTTAAATTTCATCATACCGCTATCGAACAATAATTTTAGTAACGGTAATTGTTTATACGAGTAGAGCGGGGTTGGAATAATCACTAATCCTACTAGCTAGGATGGTCTCTAAATCGATAGGTCCTACGTTGGTATGCTTGGGCGGTGTCTTGCCCTTTTCAATCAATAACAAATTATTGAAAACGGAATTTAGTCTGTAATGAATCCGCTCAGACGGGAGTTGCTGGTAGGAGACTTTAAAATGACATCGTCAAATCAAATGTTGTTTCTTGTTTTTAGTCCAAGTCTACGAGGACCACCCTTTTGGTAACTACTGTTTCGTTATCAAAACGAACTTTGACAAGGTAAATACCCGGACCAATTAAATCTGCAGTGTTAATTACAATTGTTTCTGAAAATGTCCTTTGGGTTTGAAATATTCTTTTACCGGTGGCGGTGAATATCTCTATAGCCACATCCGAATTATTGATATTGTTCTGTAAAGTAATATTCAGCCAATTGGAAACTGGGTTTGGAAATACGGTAACCGTAGGACGTGGGCTAGTATTTTGATCGGTTACCCCAGAAGGATTTACAGCCCCAATATCAACTCCTGTTGTATCCGAGACATAGTAATATCCAAACACCATCATTTCTTGACCGAAGGCAGAAGGACCAGCGGTTATTGGTTCACCTGTATGGTTGACATAGGTGCCTTGGTGAAAAAAGCCATCTGACATATTGATCTTTTCAAACGTCTCGAAATAACGTGTTGGAATATGCCACGGGTCAAAACTGGGAAACGAACATCCAGGTATTGCTTCAATACAAGAAACATCGGCCATAGGCTCTCCTACCGCCCCATCGGGGTTTCTTTTGTAAACCTTGTAACCAACACAGTGTTCATGCACATGAGCAATCATAGCCCAAATGTACCTTACTTCGTTGCTTCCAGGGTCGAATTGAAACTCCTGAAACGTGTAAGGTTGTTCATCAGCTGGAATATACAAAGGCGGATTGTTATTAATTGGATTTGAAGTATATGTATGAGGTCCAAACTTCAAAATTTGTGCTGCCGTATGTTTTGGCTGAGTATATACGTTAAGGTAGTTCTCGCATTTTCGAACCAAGCTTTGGCTTCCGTTAAAATAGTGTGAATTAAAAATTAAAGGAGAATTCTTGGGTAGTTGAAATGCAGCACCGCTGGGTAATTCAAGAGCATCTTCAGCTTGCTGAAAGTTAGCAAGGATTTCCAAATCGAGACCCGTCAGACCAATTTCGAATCTACTGACTGCCCCGTAGGGAACATTTGGAATACCGCTTTCGCTATTGTAAACAAAAAGTGAGGTATGGTGAACCCCGTCCCCTGCAAAAGCTTCAACCTTAATCGCTTCTACTGTATCAGGAAAGTTCATGTCAAAGCGACTATAATCTCCGCCTTCTGGGCTTTCTCCTAAGGGTGGTAAAAAAGTGGGTCCGAGGTGCAACTGATAGCCTTCACCTGGTCCGGGCGGGGATGGAGGGTTAGTAACACTTTCTATTCCTCCGTTGGTGTAATAGTTATCTATAATGTCCATGTCTACAACAATACCAGACTGAGGCGCACCGTAAATAATCCATTGTCTGATTAACTCGCGGTCTCTTTCTGAGAGGCTGGAAGAAGGTGGCATATTATCGCCCTCATTTCCAGAAAGAGACACCTCTGGTGCTAGGCTGTGATTAACCTTTTTGAAAAGAAAACTCCTATATGGATTCCCCGGTAGTACAAGCATATCTCCTTTGCTTTCAGCTTCGGTATTTGTAGGTGGCTGATAATACAATTGGTTAAAAACATTTTGCTCCGTAGCACTAAAATCTAGCGTGGAGGGCCCTGAAGAAGAATGACAGCTATTATTTCCGCTACCACAAGTAGCTGAGTTCAGAATAGAGTAAACTTGGCTATAAGTGCTTTGCCCTATGCAATCACTCACCAATACAGTTGCTGATGTGGCAATCAACAGAAATAATTTAGTCAAATTTTTCATTGCTACATTTTTAAAAGAAATAAGGCCTCTTGATCATATTAAGAACAAGAGGCCTTACAAATACAAATACAACTGAGTTCGTTTTTAGAGTCCGTAATGTCCACGCATTCCACTCAAAACTTCTTTTTGCTTAGTTGATAGCTTGGTAGAATTTTTAACCTCTTTCAGGAACTTCTCCACCTTAGGAAGGTGCTCATCAGAGACAATATTTCTAATTGTCTCCAAGTCTTCTATTGCTTTTCTGATTTCCTCAGCTATTTGAGCATCAGACATGGCGTTAGGGGTAGATCCCACAACCAAAGCTTGCAATGCTTCAATTTGAGTTTGCTGCTCTTTTATAGCTTCAATAAGAACTGGAATTATGTCATCGTAATTAACCGCTAAGTGCTCTCCGATAAGTGCACCGCTTGTATCAGTATCGTCAAAATGAGCAACCACCTGCGGAAGTATTTTTTCAAGCTCCTGTGCGATAACACCGATTCTTCCAGCACTTCTACCATCTGGCAACCTATTGGCTGTTGGGTCATACGTGGTGCCTGCCTTGCTCTTGACC
>CALCGD010000259.1 GCA_937900875.1 uncultured Flavobacteriales bacterium | reverse complement strand
ACCAGCAACAATGAGCCAAGCTGGAAAACATTTAGAAACGATTAAACACGATTAATAAACCATCAATTTAACACACCATGACAACGACTATAGCAGGCACAGAAGTGAGCCTAAACGCTGAAGGTTACTTAACCGACCTAAACCAATGGACCAAAGAAATTGCCCAAGAAATTGCCACCACCGAAGAAGTGACTCTGACCGAGAAAACTTGGGAAGTGATTGCTTGGATTCAGGAACAATATAGAAACGAGAATCCACTTACAATCCGAAAGGTTGGTAAAAGCGGAATTACGGACATCAAAGAGTTTTACGCTCTTTTCCCGAACGGACCATTGAAGAAAGCCTCCAAAATTGCTGGAATCCCTAAGCCAGTAAGCTGTATTTAATTAAAACTAAAAGCCATGAGCGAACCTAAAAAAGCACCCGTAAAAAAACTCCTTCTCATTCTTTCAAAAGCTACAATTGAAAACGTTTATGCCTGTTTCATTTTAGCTAATGGAGCCAGAATGGAAGGAATTGAAGCTGAGATTTTCTACACCTTTTTTGGCCTAGAAGCAATAAACAAGAAAAAGCTGAACGATCTTCATGTGGCTACAGTTGGCAATCCGGCAATGCACATTCCAACCATACTTGGCGGTATGCCCGGAATGGAAGCTCTTGCAACAAACATGATGAAGAAGGAGATGGAGAAATTGGATATTCCACCCGTGGATGAGTTCTTGGAAATGCTGACCGCATCTGGTTGCAAAATGTGGGCTTGCAAACTGGCAATGGATATGTTCCATTTAGAAGAAAAAGATCTTTATGACGACATAGATGGCGTGTTAACCGTTGGAGGTTTTTACGAAAGAGCTGCGGGAGAGGGGTCTCACCTAATGTTCATCTAGAATTATCTCAGAAAATAAAGTAAAAAGGCAGCCTTAGGCTGCCTTTTTACTTTCGAGGTGAGTGAACAAAGCTTCCAAACGATTCGGAATGAGGCTTTTGCATTTAGGACAGACCATCAGCAGTGCAACTACTTCCATTGGGGTTCCATCCACGAACTCGGGGCAGGAATACTTGCGGCAGTCGGGTATGAAATACCATTCCAATCAGCCTTTCTTTCTGCAGTAGGTTTATCCTTCGGGCGCTTTCATGCCTTTTACTTTTTAAATTCCCTTATGCCGTAGCCAACTCCAGCCATCAGTAGCAATGACACAAATCCATCAATGGGCGCACCTGGTGGGTTGCTACTTGGCGGTGGAGCCTGCGCCATGACTTCTGCCATGAAAAATGATAAGTTAAAAGCGAAAAATGTGAGTAGTGTAAGTAGCTTCTTCATCGAAGTATTTTTTTTGTGAGATTTATTTGGTCATTGGAGATGCGCACCATATAGATGCCCCGCGACAGCCCAGCCATTGAGAAGGTACTGCTGGTTTCTGTTTGAAGTTGACCAGCGCTGAGAACGATTCTGCCCTGCAAATCGACCACTTCTACCTTAACAGTGGCTTTGGTAGTTCGGTTAAGAGACACAATAAGCTGTTCTCCGTTCATATAAGCAGTAAAAGAAGTATTGTCTTGTTCAGCAATACCCGTGCTGAAATTATTTGGGACAAAGTTGAGGTAGAATCGGCTGATATGCTCACCTGCAGAAAGGTTGACATCGATGGGCTGCCCTTCAATAAGAGGTTGGGAATCTCCACTTCCGGCATCTACAAAATTTACATCGTACCCCTCGAAATTCTCCATGGTGTTAGCCGTAAAACTGTATGTTCCTGATTGACTGATGTCCAATCTCAACGGAACCGTCTTCTCGGTCGATGGTGGTGGGAAAGCCATGATGGCATACTCCGTTTCAGCATCCACAGCTGAGAATGAAATGTCTGGATTGCCTTTCAGTTTAACGGCATCGTAAAGTCGGTCTTCGTCTTCAGTTGCGTCTTGAAGTAAGCCAATAAGCACTTCATTGTAAAGGTCATCTCTCTCCACACTCAACCACATACGGCTGTCTGCTCCGCTTGTTTTGTGAAATTGAGTGTTGTTGCCTGCCACGCGCTGTGTATTCGTAAAGTTGGCGACAGCTCCTCCGTTTAAGGCCCTAACCATAAAGCCCTGACATGAAGCAATATTGCCATTTGGAGTTGGACCTCCGCCTGTGCCCAATCCGCCAGTGCCATTCCAGTAAGCATAATCGGTTCGAGAGTAGTTGTTGCTGCCGTTGTCGTTTCCATAAATAGATGGTGCCATTTAGGTCTGGATTGGCTGCAAGAAAGCTGCTTGCGCTTATTGCACTTGGATAGGGGTTTCCTACCAAGTTGAAAGGTGTTCCGGCCGATGTTTGGGTATAGGTATTATCGAATGCTGTAAAAAACAGACCTAAGTTTACGTTACCATTATTAGGGGCTCCAGTAAAGCTTGCTGTTCCGCCACCCAAACCTGCGTAGCCTTTACCTGGTGTCATGGTGCCATTGTAGCTGCTCCAACCAGGGTCGTTAACATCATCGCTATCGTCTTGCGTGCTAGCACTTGATACATATTCGTATGAAGTACCTGGCACACCGCTTTGAGCGGTAATTGGCGAACTCCACATGTTATATAATGATGACGAGCCTTGGCGCTGAACACTGAATGTACCGCTGCCAGCAATGCTGCTACTTGCACCTTGCAAAAAACTGCCACCGCTTTGGATGGTGACATTACCATTGTTGGTAAGTGCTCCGTTCAAGGTTAGTGTACCACCACTACCTACATTTAGCAGAGCACCTCCTTGCACTTCCAAATCTCCTCCAACTGTTACGTTAGTGCCAATAAGCGGATCGTTTGTTTGGTTAAGTATGGTAATGTCGTCCGAAGCGGTGGGCGCACCGCCACCCCAATTACTACTCGTATTCCAATCGGAATTAGTGGTGCCTAACCAAGTTGGATTACAATACCCAACCGGAGTGCATGCACCTAGAGTCGGTGCGCCACAAACAAAATTAGACGTACACCCGGTCATGGCTAAGTTATTTGGAGAACCGTTATTGCCGTTGCCTGTCGCGTCAGTTATAGATGTTATCGCAACATTGTTTCCTATTGCAATTCCCTGATTGAATTTGTAGTAGGCAAGCAAACTTGCGGGCGGTGATGCTATCTCGCTGTTCATGTTACTGGCTATTTCAGTCTGGGTTCTAACCGTATTCCATACCCGCATTTCATCCATTTGCATGTTGGCATTCAAGGCATTATTGCTATGTGCCCCAAGGCGTGCCCCTGTCCCCACTGGCAAGGTTGCGGGAATGGTGTTGGATATGTTCACAGGTTGTAATATTCCATCTATAAATACCTTGACCCTGTCATTGGCAACTGGCTGAGTACCATCGAATACTACCGCCACATGCGCCCATGTTCCTACAGAGAGAACGGCAGACTGCGTAGCAATCTGAGCTGGCGCTATATAGGTATTTAGCATCCCCCCACTGGCTGGGAACTGGGTTCTAAAAGTTCCTGAAAAATTAAAATGATGTTTATATGCCCCTAGCGCGCCAGGCTTGATCCAATATTCTATCGTTGCCTGCGAGGCCCCACTTAATGCAGACATGTTTCCGAGATCAACACGGTCATTCACCCCATCAAAATCGAGAGCGTTGTTTTGAGCCTTCGCCCCACTGGCACCCAAAAACAGAGCGATAATAGTTAGCAATAGCAGGGCTGTGGTGTGTATCTGAGTTTTCATTTTTTTTGTCGATTTGGGGTTTGCCCATCTAAATTGAGACTCCAGATTCAACTGAGAAAATAAATGTTCTGAAATGCTTATTGGGTGTTCTGAACGATATAAAATATGTTCTAAGGCTTTAGCCGAGATTCAGCTTTGCCAACAATTCTGTCCTCTGATCCTTGCCAATTGGAATCTCTTCAGTGCCCACTTCTACCCCCGTTGGGTTGATGCCCACTACGTGGTTTAAATTAACCACGTAACTGCGGTGCACCTGAAGAAAGTTGGAATTTGAAAATTTGGGCAGAAATTCTTTCATCGAAGTTCGTACCAACACATTTTTACCTCGTGTATGCACTTCTACATAAACATGGTCGCTTTTCAGGTAAAGAATATCCGCAAAGCGTATCTTCCTATAACAGGCACCGTCCTTTAGAAACAAGGCGTCTTTAATTACGAACTGTTCATCTTCTGAGTTAGGCTTCTCACTTGGATCGGCCATTTTTTTAGCTGATGCATTTGCTAAACATATTTCTATAGAAGCAAACAAACCCTCTTTATTGAACGGTTTGACGAGATACGCGGGTGGGTTGACTTCCTTAGCACGTTCAATTGTTGCCGCATCTGCATTAGCAGTAAGAAAAATGAAAGGGATGTCGACAGTTTCTCTGACTTTTCTTGCCACATCTATTCCATCCTTCCGGCCTGCAAGTTGAATATCAAGCAATAGAAGGTCGGGTTCTTCATCTAGAATCATCTCGATAGCCTCGGTATAATTTAAGGCGGGTCCAGTTGTCAAATAACCTAGAGCTTCCAACGTTTCGCAAATGTGTTCGGCAATAACTGCCTCATCTTCCACTACCCCGATTTTCACTTTACTCATCTCGTTGGTTTTTTTTCGAAATAATGGAATTGTAGAATGATTTGCGTGCTTAATGTTCTGAACCAGTCCAATTATGTTCTGAGTGGGCTTTAGTCTGAAAGTTTCCTGGCCTCAGAGTCCTTGAATACGATGTGAAAATGAGAATCATCAGCCGTGTTGTATGAAAGTTTTCCTCCTAATTGTCTAGCCAAACTATTAATGAGGCGAAGGCCCAAAGACCTAGCCTTATTGATCTCGAAATTCTCGGGAAGACCAGGGCCAGAATCCTTATAGAATAGCTCAAAGTTTCCATCACCGTCAGAAAGAATTTTAAGCAACACTTCATTCTTACCAGAACTAGAAAGCCCGTACTTGAACGTATTTGTAAACAGTTCATTGAGGATCAGTCCCAACGGAACTGCCGTGTCTATGTCAAAGGCAATTGGTTCTCCGGTGCACTTGAGAGAAATGGTGGTCTCATCTGGTTTCATGGCCGACCAAACCTCAGTAAAAAGCTTATTGGAAAACTCTTGAAAAGGGACTTCCGCCAATGTCTCATTCTGATACAGCAATTGATGTATAAGCGCTATTGAACGTACCCTTCTTTGCCCTTCAGATAATGCCTCTACAGCAGCACTATCACCTTGACGAGAAGCCTGCAATTCTAAAAGACTACTAATGGTTTGTAGGTTATTCTTAACTCGGTGATGAATCTCCTTCAGCAACAGTTCCTTTTCGGTGAGTGAGCGTTCGGCTTCGGATTTCTGGACTGCCATTGATTTTCGGCTACGGAACATCCTTAAAGAAAAGTAGATTAGCCCTAGTAAAAGCAACCCAACTACCACGCTAGTAAGCATGAATGTTAGTGTTTTTGCCCTCTCTATTCCTATCTGTACCTCCGCCTCTAGAGCCTTCTCGGTCATCTCTCTGGCTTCAATTTCTTTTTCTTGCGATTCGTAAAATGCTGATGCTACAATTGCCTGAAACTCAGAGCTCTCAATACTTAAAGAGTCTTTTAATCTATCTGCATTAGTATAGAGCTGTTCGGCCTCAGGTTTTTCGCCTTTTAACAGCAATATCTTTGCCTTTTGTTCCTGTATTACAGGAATCTTAGAGAACATTCCACCCTTGTTGGCTGCCATTAATGCGCTATCGCAATAGCTTGTGGCCAATTCG
>CALCGD010000258.1 GCA_937900875.1 uncultured Flavobacteriales bacterium | reverse complement strand
TGTCGTCTCCTTCCACTTCTATGAACTTTCCACCGAGCGATTGAACTTGCTCTTTGGTCTCTGGACGGATATCAGATACCCACACATTAGCGCCCAGTCTTTTTGCTGTGGCGATGGCCTGTAATCCAGCCACACCAGCACCAAAAATGACAACTGTTGAAGGTTTGATGGTTCCTGCTGATGTCATAAGCATTGGGAAGATTTTACCCATTTCGGCACCACCAAGTAGCACGGCTTTGTAGCCTGCCAAGTTGGCTTGCGAACTCAGCACATCCATACTCTGCGCAAGAGACGTTCTCGGAATGGCATCCATAGAGAAGGCATTCACACCAGCTTCTGCCAGTGCTTTTACTACCTCAGGATTGGTAGCTGCAAACAACGTTGAAATGAGCGTAGAACCTGCTTTTAAAAGTTTGGCTTCTTCTTCAGTTGGTGCATTGATTTTAGCTACGATACTGCATTCGTATGCATTGGCTTTGGCGCCAATTATTGCACCAGCCTGCGTATAATCGCCATCAGAGAAGAACGATTTCTCGCCCGCTCCACTTTCAACAACTATTTCAAACCCTTTTGCTTTAAGTTGCTTCGCGATGGTAGGCGTTATGGCTACTCTGGTTTCGCGTGCTTGTGTTTCTTTTGGTACTCCTATTTTCAAAACGAATTGTTTTAAAGTTTTAGCTTATCAAATGTATTCTGTTTAATTAAACCATCCGATGAACTTTGCTACATCTAATCAACAAAAAAGGCATCGAATTTCCGATGCCTCTTAATATTAAACTTGATTGGAATTAATGGTGATGATGTCCGCCTGGTCCATGCGCGTGACCATGTTCTAATTCTTCTTTGGTTGCTTCTCTGATATCAACTATTTCAACATTGAAATGCAGTGTTTCGCCCGCCAACGGATGATTCAGGTCCAAGGTAACTTCGTCACCTTCAATCTTGGAAACATCGGCTATGCTAATTCCTTCATTGGTTTCAACGCGTACTTGCATTCCCTCAACTAGTTTCTCATCGCCATCGGCCTGAAAACCAGCAAGAGGAACTTTATGAATGTTCTCCTCATTTCGCACGCCATACCCTTTTTCTGGCGCTATTGTAGTATTCACTTTGTCACCAACAATTTTACCCAAAAGGGCTTCCTCAAGTCCTACGATGATGTTTCCTATTCCTTGAATGTAAGCTAGTGGTTCTTTTCCCTCTGACGAATCAAGCGTTTCTCCTGAATTGTCTTTTAATGTGTAGTGAATCAACACTACTTTGTTCTCTGTAATAGTCATGTAAATCTGTTTATGCCGCGAAAATGGGAATAATAACTGTGCGTTCCGAACGTGGTTTTACCTAGAACGTAATTTTCGAATACCGAAACTGCCTAAGACGAGCAGGAGGGAAGGAATCATAACGTAGTACAATTCGCTCTTCAAAACGTTTATTCCCTTTTCACCAAAGAAAGAGTCAACATCTAAAGGCGAAACTTGAATTGGACGCCAGGGCAGAAAGTATCGAGTATTGTCGAATGGCGCTAAGAAAGCCACGCCAAGTCCTCCGTTGGTCATTGCGTCAAGAATACTATGCGAAACGCCACAACAGAAAAAGTAGAATCCTATTGTCATACTCTGCCGTGACGCAAAAGTGAGGTCGGCATAGAAAACACGAACGATAAAAAGACCTTGGAGGTAGGCGAAAATAAGTGAATGGAAAAAGCCTCTGTGCCCAAAAGGGTGCTCGTAAGGAATTCCCAGTTTAAACGCCAAAACATCAACATCTGGAAACGATGCGCAGAATATTCCCAACAGAAAATACTTGATTATTTCCTTTTTCGGGTATTTGACCGCGCCTAAAGCACCAGCAGCAATTGCATGTGTGAAAATTGAAGCCATATGGTGAGCTTACATGTTGCTAGACGCTAACGGGTTGATTGCAAAGGAACGAATTACCACGTATTACTCGATGTGTATTCTGTGCCCAACTGATTCTTCAAAAAAATGATGAAGAGTAAAAGTCTGTTCAACGCCCAGTTTCTGACCGAATTGTGCTACCAAATAAAGCATAGCTGCTGCTAAGGCCAAAACTGGTAGGCTCCATAATACGGAAGCTTCCTGCCCGAGCGAATATTGTGAAAATCCATAGAAGCCAAGAAAGAAGGCAAGGATGGAAACTGCACCATAACCAAAAGTGAATATGGCCCAAACTGTTGGATTTGGACCATATAAGCCACGAATAATTGTTTTGTCACTTTTTTCATCTTTCTCAAAAGACAAACTCAATTGAGGTGACCAAAAGTGTTGGTCTTTTGGTAGAACATGCAAAACAATAAACCCAGGGATAATCTTGGCTATGCACGGACAATCAGGATCCTTGAGGCGATTTCGCACAAGTTGTTCGACATCAGCGGGAGTAATGCTGTATGTGTCCTTGAATCTTGGTCTTATGCGAATACTAGTCATACAAGAGTAATTCTACGCAGAAATATGAGAAATTCAAATGACGCGAGTCAAACCAACATGGGGCGTCCTTTGAACAGCTCCTTTAGCTCAGGCGGACCAGAAAAGTGTTTATCGGTAAAGTCATCCAAGAACCCAAGTGATTTATTTGAAAACAACTCAATTAGCTCATCCTGAGCTAAACCGCTAATCATGTAGGGTGCAACTTCTGGAATAATCTTGCTTCCTATGCACCTTGCACAAAGAGAGTATTCGTAAAGTTCAGTTCTAGGCATTTCATTTATGGCACACTTGTCTATCCATAAATTGCAATCGAACACAGGTGGTTCAACAGGTTCTTCTCCTACATTATCTTCTTCCGATGCATCTAGTAATTGCCAAGTAGGTCTTTCGGAATAGTTGAAACGCTCCATAAAGAACTTGGTCATCGACATTTTGGTGTCGTCAGAGAGTTCTGATTCCATCGTTTTGGTGCACTTCGAGCAAATGGCGTATTCAAACACAACAGACTTTAATTTCATTTCTGGGTAATGCCGAATTGCTCTTTCGATGGAGTAAGGTTGCGTTTCCTCCATCAAATTACACTCGCAAACTAGGCACTTATCAAAGGGTACACCCGTTTCTGAGTTGAGAAAATCTTTCGGAATATCTGGAAGTTGTTCGTAATTCATGCTTAAATATCAACTTTGCAATATTAGGATTAGCCCCGTTACTTTGTACCACGTTTAGGAAATAATGAATACACAGGAAGAAATCATTGCACGCATGGAGGAGATACTTACCCTCCCAGTTGAAGAAACGCTGCGTGAATCTGCAGAACTTAAGTCTGCATTCTATGCACTAAATCATCAGTTGCTAGATCAACAAAAGGCAGAGCACAGAGAATTGGGTGCTCAAATGGAGGATTTTGTTCCTATACCAAATCCGCTTGAAGATACTTTTAAAGAGCTCTTTAGTAGATATAGAGACAATAAGGCAAAGCACGCCCATCAAAAGACTGAAGCACAGAAGAAGAACCTAAAGGAAAAACGAGAAGTTCTCGTTGGCCTGAAAGAGCTTATCGATAACGAGGAAAATATTGGAAAGAGCTTTGATCGTTTCAAGGATTTTCAGGATAAATGGAAAGCAATTGGATCTATACCAAAGGATAAGGTTGGTGATTTAAGTGCTGAATACAAGGCTGAAATTGACCGTTTTTATTACAACATCACAATTAACAAGGAGCTAAAGGAATACGATTTAGCAAAGAACTTGGAGATTAGAGATGCTTTGGTAAAAAAGCTAGAAGAGCTACAGTCGGCCGAAAAGATTAAGGACATTGAATTTATTCTTGCAGCTGCAAAGGAGGAATGGGACGATGCTGGTCCGGTAAAACCAGAAGTGTTTCAGGCTTTGCGCGAACGATATTACGAAGCAACCAAAGTACTTCACAAGAAGATTCAGGATTTCTATTCTGAACGAAAAGAATCTATGCAAGTCAACCTTGAGGCTAAAAAAGCCATGGTTGATCAGGTTATTGCCATGACGGAGTCAGAAGTTACTTCTCTCGGAAAATGGAACAAACTGACAGAAGAGATTGCTAAACTGCGTGAGGATTGGAAGACCATTGGGATGGTTGAGAGAAAGCAGAACAATGCAGTTTGGGAAGAGTTTAAAACTGCTTTGGATGGTTTTTTCGATAAGAAAAAAGCGTTTTTAGGTGAGGCGAGAGAAGGGTTTAAGGAAAATAAAGAGGCGAAAGAGAAACTGGTTGAACGTGCTGCTGCTTTACGTGATAGTACGGATTGGAAGGAGACTACCGACAAGTTCAAACGACTACAAAACGATTGGAAAAGGGTTGGTTCTGCAGGACACAGAGACGAGAATAAGCTTTGGAGCAAATTCAGAGGATTGTGTGATGATTTCTTTAATAGAAAAAAGGAATGGTTCGATTCTATGGATGATAGGCATAACGCTAATCTTAAGACCAAAGAAGAGCTTCTTGCCAAAATGGATAAAACCAAACTTGGCGAGGATAAGACAGCAGGACTTGAAACCATCAAAACGTTTGCTGCAGAATGGGCAGCAATCGATCACGTACCTAAAAATGATGTGAAGCGGGTTGCTGAAGCCTATGACAAGGCTATAGAAAAGCTATACGGTCAGCTTAACATGAATAAAGACCAAGTGGCCACAGTTCGATTTAAGAACAAGGTTGAGCGTATGGCAAAAGGAGACGATGGTGTAGACCAGATTCAGCGCGAACGCTTTTACGTTCAGAAAATGCTTCGCGAGAAGAAAGATGAGCTGATGAAGTACGAGAACAACATGGCCTTTTTTGCTAATGCAAAACCAGATAATCCATTGTTAGTTAGTGCTCAGAAAAGCATCGATTCTCTGAAGGCAGAAGTAGCAGGTTTCGAAGAGAAATTGAAGCTGTTAAACGTTTCGGAACGAAAACTGGCTTAATTCCATCTCGTTTCTCGCCAATTACGCTGCTGATGCGGTTTTAAGAATGTCCAAGCCACAATACGGCTTGTCTTATTTCCTTGTCCCATTTGGATTGTTTTAACCTCGGCTACATCTGCAGCTTTTAGTGCTCCATACAGACTTTTTAGATTACTCTGTTTAGAAACAAGGGTGGAAAACCAAAAGCAGGAATTAGAATACTTCTTGCTTTCATGCACCAGATTTCGGATGAATTTTTTCTCGCCACCATCGCACCAAAGCTCCGTGTTTTGGCCACCAAAATTCTTTACAACCTGACTGGATTTCTTGAGTTTGAGATTCCGAAGTTTTCTATTCGTTCCAGCTTCCGCTTCTTCCTGAGAGCAGTGAAAAGGTGGGTTGCAAATGATTAAATCCACGCGGTCTTCAACTCTAATAACTCCATACAAAACGTCTTTAACTGTTTTCTGAAGTACGAGCTCTACTTTATCTTTTATATCTGGGTTTGCATTAAGAACATTTTGAGCATTTTGCAAGGCAACCTCGTCAATGTCGGATGCAATAAAAGACCAACCATATTCAGAAGCTCCAATCAACGGATAAATACAATTGGCGCCAACGCCTACATCTAGGCAAACGACATTTTCTCCCTCAGGAATTTGCCCATAGTTGCTTTCTTTCAGAACATCTGCAATATGATGTATGTAATCTGCCCTGCCCGGAATAGGAGGCCAGAGATAGCCTTCTGGCACATCCCAGCCATCAATTTGGTAATGATGTTTAAGAAGTGCTTTATTCAGGGTTTTAACCGCTTCGGGATTCGAGAAATCTACCGAATCATCTCCGTAAGGATTTGGTCTTACAAACTCAGCTAAAGCAGGAAAACTCTCCACAAGTTGCTTGAAATCGTACCGATTTTTGTGCTTGCTTTTTGGATGTAATTTTGATTTTGTTTCAGGATGCTGTCTCTTTTCGCCTGGCATGCATCATTATTTTTCGCTTCGAAAGAAGCAGTAGTGAGGGGTAGATTAACTAGAATTTATCTTTCCTGTAATCTTTCAAGCATTTGCTTGGCTTCCATGTGAAGGTATCGGTCTTCCAATAGATATTCATCTGCGGGTTGCATAGACAATGCTCTTTGCAAATAGCTGATGGCTTGATCTTTTTGACCGTTTTCAACTAAGGCTTCAGCGTGGTAAAAGTTGTTGCCAATATCGTTCGGGTACTTGTTTATGACATTGGTTGTCATTCTCAAAGATTTCTTTTTGTCTGGCCAGCTAAGGATAAAAGGAATTTTAGGAACACGCAGATTAAGAACGGCCAAAGCTCGTTCTCCAACACCATTTCTGAACTCAGGATCTAGCCGAATTAAGGCTTCCATTTGAGTCTTTACCTTGTCTACTACACCTTCTTTTGCTGCGCGAAACACTCCTAGAACTTCTCCCCACTGACCCAAACAACTTAGGTACTCAAATCGAAGTTCGGTGCTTAGAGGATACTTAGGTACCAGTTTATCTCCAACTTCTTTCGCAAGCTGAAAAGTCTTTCTCTTGTCGCTATTACTTTCTTGCGTGAAACGAGCTTTATAGATGTAGCTGCGCATTAAATAAATGGCCGCTTGTAATTCCGTTTCGCCACCATCTATAATGGCTTTAATGAAAAACGGAATGGCTTTGTTGATATGCTCGGGCTTTGCTTTTAATCCTGACGCGCCAGATTCTCTTTGACTGTACCATCTCATGCCCTCATCAAAATTGGATTGAGCCATGCTGCTGCTGGCAATCAAAACAATGGATAGAAATGGCAGAAACGCTTTAATCATGCTGTTGGGTGACTAAAATAATATCATTTTTCGATGTATGCATTGCAACGGCAAAGAAGTTGTAAAAATTGCTTGAAACTTAGGTTAGTATTACCCGAATCGTTCCTCAGAGTTAGAGACGTTTGTCGATCTTTTGTTGGAAGTTTTCAACATCTGCATAGCACTTGACAGCCCTTCCATCGTCAATGGAAACATTCTATCATTTACGCATTGCTTCAAAATCCTAGTCGATTCTGAGTATTCCCACATGTCCTTCGGGTTAGGATTTATCCAAACATGATGTTTAAATTTTTTGGTGATGCGATCCATCCAAACCAAGCCAGATTCTGGATTATTGTGCTCAACACTACCTCCAGGATGTAAAATTTCCCACGGAGACATCGAGGCATCTCCAACAATTATCAATCGATAATCATCATTGAATTTGTTCATCACGTCAAACGTGGGAGAAATATTATTGAATCTTCTGCGGTTTTCTTTCCAAAGCCTCTCATACAGGCAATTATGGAAATAATAAAATTCTAGGTGCTTGAATTCATATTTAGCTGCGCTGAATAGTTTGGAGCAAAGGTCAATGTGATCATCCATTGTTCCGCCAATATCAAACAGCATAAGCACCTTCACGTTATTCTTACGCTCAGGCACCATTTCTATCTGAAGAAAACCTGCATTCTTAGAGGTATTCTTAATGGTTTTATCGAGATCTAGTTCCTCTTCATGACCTTGTCGTGTAAACACCCTTAACCTTCTGAGGGCCATTTTTAGGTTTCGGGTATTCAATTCCTCTTTGTCGCTCAAATCTTTGAATTCTCGCTTATCCCAAACTTTTACCGCACTTCGGTTTCGGCTACCTGATTGCCCAATTCTATAACCTGCTGGATTGTAACCATTAGCACCAAAAGGAGATGTTCCTGCCGTGCCAATCCATTTGCTTCCGCCTTGATGACGTTCTTGTTGCTCTTCCATCAACTCCTGAAAACGCTTGGCCAATTCTTCCAAGCCTCCCATGGCTTCAATCATGGCTTTTTCCTCATCCGTCAGGTTATTCTCGGTAACGTATTTAAGCCATTCCTCTTGAATTTTGGATAGGTCGGTAGGAGATAGCTTCATGCTACCAGCTACGTATTGACTAAAGATGGAATCGAACCTATCTAAATGCTCTTCGTGCTTAATTAATATGGTTCTAGCAAGAGAATAGAAGTCGTCAACCGTTTCTCCAAGTCCAGCTTTTACGGCCTCAAGTAAGGTTAAATACTCCCGTAAACTAACGGGAATACCTTCGTGTTTTAGCGCGTAAAAGAGTTGAAGAAACATTAGCTGAACATTCGTTCGAGCAACATTAAATCTTGCTCGTTTTTGATAAGTGATCCGAGGTGTGGAGGAAGTTTGCGTTTGCCATCCTCAGGTTCATCTTTCAATAAATCATCGCGAAGAATGAGCGAAATCCAATCGACTAATTCACTGGTACTTGGGCGTTTTTTAATCCCATTTACCTTTCGGAGACGGTAAAACTCAGACAATGCTCGGTTTAGCATTTCTTCCTTTAAGCCTGGGTGATGAACGTCCACAATTTGCTTCATCTGTTCTTCTTCAGGAAATCGGATGAAGTGAAACAAGCATCTTCTTAAAAATGCATCTGGAAGTTCCTTTTCGTTATTTGAAGTAATAATGATGATGGGACGTTTCTTGGCAATAACTGTTTCTTGAGTCTCATAACAATAGAACTCCATTTTGTCCAACTCAAGCAGCAAATCGTTCGGAAACTCAATGTCAGCCTTGTCAATTTCATCAATCAAAAGCACAACCGATTCTTCAGAATCAAAGGCTTCCCAAAGCTTTCCTTTTACTATGTAGTTGGCAATATCATGCACTTTATCATTACCCAATTGGCTATCGCGTAAGCGCGAAACAGCATCATATTCATACAATCCTTGCTGTGCTTTTGTGGTGGATTTGATGTGCCAAGTAATGAGTTTCTTGCCTAATGAGTTGGCTATTTCGTGCGCTAGAAGCGTTTTTCCCGTTCCCGGTTCGCCCTTCACCAGTAATGGCTTTTCTAAGTGTATAGCCGCGTTTACCGCCACTTGTAATTCGTTTGAAGCTATATACGTTTCTGTTCCTTTAAAACTCATCTTGATTTAATCAGGTTTTTAATTCGAATTCCAAATATTCCAACTTTCCTCTGCTTGCCTTTCTAACATTTGAAGTCCATTGATTGTTGTAGCGCCTCGCTTTCGACCATTCTTTAAAAATACGGTCTCAGCAGGGTTATAAATCATATCGAACAAGACGTGTTCTGGAGTGATTGATTCGTAAGGAATGTCTGGTGCTTGATTTACGTTAGGATACATGCCCAATGGAGTACAATTAATAAGCATAGAATTCTCCCAAATATCTTCTGGCGTCAGGTCTTCATAGGTGAAGTCGGCATCATCTGGGTTTCGAGATACAGAACTACATTCAATTCCTAAATCTTCAAGAACGTGAAACGCGGCTTTTGCAGCTCCACCAGTACCTAATATCAATGCTTGCTGATGTCCACCAACGTGAGACTCAATGCTTTCCTTAAAGCCAATTACATCTGTGTTGGCTCCTTTCAAGTAACAGGAGTTTCCTCTTCGTTCAATGACTATTGTGTTTACAGATTGTATTGAAGCTGCACAAGGAGCAATTTCATCCAACAGCTTTATTATGGCTGTTTTGTACGGAATGGTAACGTTAAGCCCGATTAAATTGGGTTCGGTTCTGAGAATGTCTTTTAGGTCATTAATGTCTTCAATGGAATAATTGCAGTACTCAGCATCTATGCCCTCGTTTTCAAACTTGGCGGTGAAGTATTTTTGCGAAAACGAGTGGGAGAGAGGGAATCCGATAAGCCCGAACTTCTTCATTATTTGCTAAAAGCCAGTTTTTCCATGGCAAAAACGAGTAAGAATCCGGCTACGCATAGCGCTATAGCTACACCTAATTGAGAAGGTTCTCCATACAAGTTTTCAAAACCAGCTGGAGAAATATTGCTTTGTAAGAATGGAACTTCTTCGCCATGGCTGTTGGTTCTGAGTTCCAAAGTTTCTTTCCAAGGCCAAACTTTATTAAGAGATCCAATCATGAACCCAGTTAACAAAGCCATTGTTAAACTGTATGCTTTTTTAAACATCCATGAAAGGACATTTGAAAATGAAATGATTCCGACAATGCAACCAAG
>CALCGD010000257.1 GCA_937900875.1 uncultured Flavobacteriales bacterium | reverse complement strand
GTATCGTAAACCACGCCTTTTCCAACTAAAACAATTGGCTTCTTATTCTTGGCGTTTTTCGGTTTCCATTCGAGGATATTGAAAGTTGGCGGCTCAACGCTGCCTTTGTTCACGCCTAGAAGTCCGCCCATTCTGAGTGCTTCAATCTTCTTCTTGTCTAAAACAGTTGTTTTAAACCCAGTGTCTTTACCAAGTTTGGTAATACGCTTGCTCCACTCCGTTGCCGAAAGTGTGATAACTGGTTCGTTTACAAAATCGCGCGCTGCGAATGTTCCAACCGCCACATCATGCACCTCTTTCAAATCTTGTTCAGAAACTCCTTCTGCTTTCACACCCAAATTTTTTAAAGTATTTGGCTTGTTTCGCTCTCCAGTTTTATAGATAAGAAATTGATAATTCGCAAGCACAATACCTTCAACTACGGCAAGCGTATCTTCTCTATCAGCGCTTGAAATTAGTGAAGCCTTCTCAGCCTTTTCGCCATTCAAAACCTTCTTCAGTTTTGCGCCTAAAGCCCGTGCTGATTGAAAACGATAGCTCGTTTCAGTCTCCTTCTTAATCTTAGCAATAATCGTCAAACCTTTTGCGGAGGGCACCGAAAACACCAACTCTCCGTCTCCAACTCGCTCTGCGATCTTTTTCTTCAAATCCTTTACTTCGGCAATAGCGTCAAGATCTTTTTTTGAAGTGATAAGATGAATATTAATGTCTCCAGCGGACTTCGCTTTCTGGAGGATGATAGGGGAATTCGTGGTCATTCTTTGATTTTAATTTGGGCGCGCAAGTTAACCAAATGTTATGGTCAGATTGTAAACAAGATTACCTTCCAACAAACCACCTTACACCTACGTAAATTTCCCGTCCATGGATTGGGCCATAGGCATAGCTTGTGTCGAATTTTGGACTGAAACCAACTGCGTAATTTGGGTCGTTTGATCCGCTCAGTGGAGAAACAGGCTGACGATAAGCCATAATATTTTCTAGTCCTACATAGACTTTCAGGTTGATTTTGGCAATGTTCTTCGTGATTTGAAGATTATCCAAATAGAACGGTTTGGAGCGCGTTGGACGAGGCGTTGAAAGCCTTTCTCCGGTTGCATCTAAGTCATAAATTTCTGGCAATTGCATAGGGCCCGTAATGTTTGCCGAGTACGCAAAATCAATTTTCCACTTTCGGAGTGTGTACACGAATGAGAAGGTTCCTGTCCAATCGGAAGCGAACAAAATAGGCGTGTTTTGCATCACTCCCAACTCATCTGGTTCGGTTTCTGTAGCTCGCTGAAACGTAAAACCAACCTTACTTCTTAATGGAAATTGGAACTCATGATTAATGCTAGCGCTCACTCCCCACGTACTGGCAAATCCACCCGTATTCTCGTAAATAATTTGTCCTTCTTGTGCGTAATCAGGGATAATCTTATTAGTAAAGTGCGTATAAAAACCATCTACATCAACCGAACCTTGAGAATTTCCAATTGTAAAAATGTGGTTGAAATTGACCGATCCATTGAATGACCTTTCGGGTTTCAGTTCGTCCTTTATGACCACTTCTCTCTGACCCGAAACAAAGGCGTGATCTTCTGTAAACAAGTTCACAACCTTAAAACCCGTTCCGAAATTACCTCGAATGGTAGTCCACTTACCTGGCTTGTACTTAAAGCTCAAACGAGGCGAAACAATTGGGCCATGTGCCTGATAATAATCCAAACGCATTCCTCCTAAAATGCTCAGCTTTTCCTTCACCGCTTCCCAATCATTCTGAACGAACAACCCAGGCGTAATCTGTCCTTTTGTAAAACCACCCATGCTGTCTGAAGTTGCAACAGTATTGTCGTCATACCATTGATAACGGCCTGTTAATCCAGCGAGCAAATCGTGGTTCTTTATCTTTCTACTCCAGATAAAATTGGCAAAACCAATGTATTGCTGTGCGATGTAGAAATTGCTTCCATAAACCGAATTCTGATCGTGATAACTGAAGGAATAATCAACCCAAAACTTCTCGAGTGTGGGTAAATCGTACGTTCCAAAAACCTCAGCACGATGCGTATAAATGCTTTCGCCATAAATGCTGTCGCTACCACGAATGCCACGATATGCACGGTTTTCCAAATAATCCTCTACCCCATTTCGCCTGTCTTCATAATAGTATTTCGCCATCAACGAAAAGCGCCTTCGGTCTTTGCGTTCTAATTGCCATTTAGAGAAAACCGAAACGCGATCCATCGACACAAAATCTCCGAATAAATCATGGTTTTCATCCTGAAAGATATCAATGTAGGCCAGGCTCGCTCCGTTAGAAACATAAAGTTTCTTGCCTATTTGATTGCTGATAGCGATGTCTCCAAAAACTTCTCCGTGCGTGGTTCCCATCACATTCACATCTACCAAGGGTTGGTCTTTCGGGTGTTTAGTAATGATGTTGATAACGCCAGCCACAGCCTCCGAACCGTAAAGCGTGGAGTTTGGACCTTTGATTACTTCGATGCGATCTATCATAGAAGCTGGTATGCTGTTCAAGCCATAAACAGAGGCTAGATTTCCGTAAAGCGGACTACCATCCACCAAAATGGCCGTATATGGGCCAGGCAGCCCGTTTATGCTTATGCTATTGGTAAAGCAAACGCCACAACCAACAACTTCTTCAACTCCATTCACAAGGTTGATAGCTTCAACCAGATTGGTTGGCGTGGTTGTTTGCTCTAAGAACTTGCTGGTTACAACGTCAATTTTAATTGGTGAAGAAGAAACAAACGTCTCCTTCATTGTTCCTGTTATTACCACTTCATCTAGCCCTAGCACCGATGGTGCCATGCCTAAATCTTCTATCTTCAGGGATGCACTTTTCAACTCAATCTTTTGAGTGAATGGTACAAAACCAATAGATGAAATTTGTAGCTGATAATTCCCGAACGGCACATTTTTGAGTTCAAAATAACCATTTTCGTTTGCAGAAGAACCAAAACTGGTACCTTTTAAAACCACGTTTGCAAACGGAATGGGAATCGTTCCATCAGACACGTTTCCAGAAATAGAACCTTGCTGACCAAAAACGAAAACACTCGACAAAACCAAGAAGGAAAGGATGGTGTTCCTTAAAATCATTCGTCAAAACTAAATCTATTTTTAGACTTATCTAAATATCAGTTTCGATTAGCTTAATCTTTCTATTTTTGCAATCGAAATGGCTCAATCATTTACCGAGGAGAATTACCTCAAGCACATTTACAAATTATCTAGAAAGTCCGATAAGGGTGTGAGCACAAATGCGCTTGCAGAACGATTGGAAACTAAGGCTTCTTCTGTAACGGATATGATTAAGAAATTGGCTGCAAAAAAGCTTGTCGATTACAAGAAATATCAAGGCGTTACCCTCACCAACAAGGGGCTAAAAATAGCAGTTGACATTATTCGAAAACACCGACTTTGGGAAGTTTTCTTGCTGGAGCATCTTGGTTTTGGGGGCACAGAAGTGCATGAGGTTGCTGAAGAATTGGAGCACATCAATTCGCCTGAATTGGTAGAGCGGCTGGATAAGTTTCTGGGTTACCCAAAGTATGACCCACATGGCGGGCCAATTCCAGACAACAAAGGTGTGTTCCCTGCTCCAGCTCGTGTTCGGTTAAACGAATTGGAAACGGGTAAAAAAACCAAAGTGATGGGAATTGCTGAACATTCAAATGCTTTCCTAGCACATCTTAAAAAACTTGGTTTAGAATTAGGTCAGGAATTTCTTCTTAAAGAGCGGTTTGATTTTGACCATTCGGTAGAAATCGAACTCAACGACAAAACAATTCAACTAAGCCACGATGTGGCCAAAAACATATTTGTAGCCTACTAGTTAACCATCACCCAGAAGTCGAGATAAAATGGAATATTTTGAAATAGCGAAGTTTTGGTTCTTAGAACAAAACCCAATTCTGCAAGCACTGTTGGCTACCACCTTTACGTGGTTTTTAACAGCGGCTGGCGCTTCTTTAGTGTTCTTCTTTAAGGACATGAACCGCCAATTGTTTGACGGCATGCTGGGCTTTACAGGCGGTGTTATGATTGCCGCCAGTTATTGGTCATTGCTTGCTCCTGCAATAGAGATTACACCAGAAAGCAATCCTGGAGTTCCTATTTGGTTTCCTGCTGCCGTTGGCTTTTTAGCTGGAGCACTTTTCCTGTTCGCATTAGATAAAGTAATGCCTCATTTGCATATCAACTTTCCTGTAGCGGAAAAAGAAGGTGTTGAAACAAAAATGGACCGAACTATGCTTCTGGTGATGGCGATTACGTTGCATAACATACCTGAGGGATTGGCGGTAGGTGTCGCATTTGGAGCGGTGGCCCACGGAATGGACGGTGCGACCATTGGTGCTGCTATGGCGCTAGCCATAGGAATAGGCATTCAGAATTTTCCTGAAGGATTGGCTGTGTCTATGCCGCTGAGAAGACAGGGCGTTTCTCGTCTTAAAAGCTTTTGGTACGGACAGCTTTCTGCTGTTGTAGAACCTGTTGCAGGCGTTATTGGAGCTGCGGCCGTAATCTACGCCTTCCCTATTTTACCGTACGCTTTGGCCTTTGCCGCTGGCGCGATGATTTACGTTGTAATTGAGGAAGTAATACCAGAAACACAATTGGATAAATATGCCGACACATCTACCCTTGGGTTTATTGGCGGTTTTATTGTGATGA
>CALCGD010000256.1 GCA_937900875.1 uncultured Flavobacteriales bacterium | reverse complement strand
GTGACCCTGCAGGGATTCGAACCCCGAACCTCCGCATCCGTAGTGCAGTACTCTATCCAGTTAAGCTACAGGGCCTTTTTTGGGGCTGCAAATATAAAGAGATCATTCTTCAAACGAACGAACAAAATTTCTTCTTTGAATTGCAGTAGAAAGAACATACGTAATCTTTGGTTTTCCCTTCTCCGCTTTTTTGGTTCTGTTATCGTCTTTTGTGTCCCGTATTTGGGCATTAAAATCATCGTGAGACGACACTGCACCTAGCATTCCACGTTTGTAATTGAAGTAGAACCAAGAATCATCGCTCGGTTCAAAATAGATAGAAAGTTCATCTCCATTTCGCTTTTTATTAAGCTCAATTAAACCAAATACCATCTTGTTTACTTGATACTTGTCTACCGATGTAATTCCAATAAATCCTTTGTAACGGTAAGATCCAGTACTCGCATCCCACGTTAATTCTACATCCGACAAGAACAATGTTTTAAGCAATTCTTTTGGTAATTTCTTGAAGCTTCCATACAAGTTCAACTCTTGAATCAACTTGGTAGACTCTTCTTTTCCTACCATCTCAATCAAGGCTTTTTCATACTCTGTACCGTAGAAAACCCCGTCAAGTGGTGGGAAATGTTCTACCAATCTGGAAGCCATAATTCTTAGTGATTCGTCATTAAAGAAGAAATCCACCCCTAAAAACAGGTTGAACTTGGTTGAATCATTATTCATGTTATGCTCAACTGTACCTAATGGAGTAAGCTCCACTTGGCCAAAGTCCATTCCCATGTTCAACAACCCTTGCCCACGTGCAATACATTCATTGCTCAAACTCACATAGTTGCCGCCAACAATTGCGCCTTGTAGTTTTTCCTTATTTGAAATTCGGTACTCCTGACTTTCATTATCGAAGTGCAAATACCCTTCTGCAGCCACAATGTCAATATCGTTGGGCTTAACTTTTTTAGACAGGAAAGTTGGATAAACAACCGTAGAGTCTTTACTAATGACCACGCCAGAAGACATTGGTTTTCCAGTTGCATCCTTTGGCTCGGCTGGGATAGGGATGTAAATATCGTTAGGATCAATGTCTTCTTTAAACGCCAACCAATCTCGTGTAATACCAGGGCAATCGTGCTTAATTCTAGTACTTCCTTCATAGGTTAAGAATTCCTTACTAGCAAAGAGATGTGCCTTGCCTTTGTAATCGAAATTGGGGCTAAGCGTAAATGATGCCTCTTCTGTTATTTGACCCTGACCAAAGGTTTGTCCCGCAGAATCAATACCTATAGTTGGGAATGTAATGAGTTGTTTAGCTCCAGTTACATCTGTGTAATCGTACTTACCAGAGGCCGTGTACTTCCATTTGCCCAACACATTAGCCGAGGCTTCATAAAACGTATGAAACTTGGTGATACGGTTGGCTACAATGGTTGCGTTTTCCAGCGGGTCCATGGCTGCATTTTGCCGTATGGTTACGTTTCCACTATCAGGATAAAGGATGGCATCTGCCACATCAATATGATCAACCTTCTTAGCTGCTATGATAAAATTGTCGAGGTCGAAACTGGTGAGAGGCGATTTCCATTCTAGCGAATCTTGTTTTGGATGAGTGGAAACATATCTCGAACCTTCTCCATCTGACACTACATCAATCTTTTTAGCGTCAATTTTCCACATAAACTCATCTATATAGCAGATGTACTGATTAACCGGAAAATCTACATAATCACCCCCTGTATTCGACTTGAACTTACCTTCTCTATCATCCAAAATAATGTCCATTTGAACATTGCTTGTCTTGAAAGCATAGGACGTTTCGGAAGCTCCTTTGAGCTTAAAATCGGCTGTATCAGCATGAAAATCTCGGTACTTGAAATTGAATCGATTTGATTTCATATAGCTATCGGCAAAATCGAGGTTTCCAAATCCGTCCAATCCTGTTGGAGACAAATCTAAACCACCATGATGCGCCACTTCGCCTTCGTACATATCAAGCGCGTTGGCAATTTTATACGCATAGAAGTGGTCTAATTTTGGTTCCCAATGCACACGCACATCCACACCAGTAACTGGCGGATAAGCAACAGGCGTTTTCTGCTTGGTAATCACAAAATTTTGAGCAACTCCGTTGACAGAATCGGGGAAGAAAATAAAGTCGTCAGATTTAGAAACAGAAGTTAAATAGTCCAAACTACCATCGCCCCTCAGGCCTTCATGACTTAGCTTAATAGTGGCTTTATAATTCCCCTTTCCACCGTACATATCTAAGCCAGCTTCGGGTGTTTCTCGTACAAAACCAAGCGAGAAATCGGGTTGCAGTTTGAGGGTTTCTTCAAAATCGGGGAATATTCCAGCAGAAACAAAATTTCCTTCAAATGCTAAACCTTCTTTGGTGAAATTCTCCAAACTATCAATACTAAAAGGAACCAAGTGCATGTAGAATTCTTCCTTCTTATACACACCATCCTGAATAGATCGCTTGTTGTAGTACACAAACGAATCGTCTGTACTATTAAATACGGGATACCTTGAATGTTCTACTAAGCCCGATTTATTATCGGCCCTATCCACCAAAAGTTCACCCGTTAAATCTCGAAGAACCGTTTTTACAGGGCGTAATCTCTGTCTGCCTTGGTCGTCCTCAGGTCCGTCTGGTACTTTGAGTCTCAACGAATCAATCTTGTTCAAGTGAATCTTGAATTCATCATAGCTGAAGTAAAACTCATGACCGAAGAAATCGAGCCTTCCTCCTACTACTTTACCGTCAAAAAGGAAGTCGCGGTTTTTCTTAAGCGTCAATTCCTGCTCATACGGGAATACAACAACATTCTGAGAATCCGACAGAAAGACCTTTCCTACGCCATTCATATCCATATCCCAATTAAGCAGGTTCAATTTGGCATTAGGCATGCCCTCAATAGTGGATTCGAACTGGAGAATATCGTAATCTGTTTTCTTAGACCTAGACAACACGTAATGGTGCAATCTTGGCTTTAAAACCACGGTTTCCTTATCAGAATTGTAGGTCATAAACCCTGAGTTTGACAGGTTCATTAAGAAGATTTTGGTATCGCTTATGTCAGCCCTAAAGAGCTTAGCTACCTGCGCTACAGACAATTCCTCTAGCGCTAATTCCTTAGCATAGTTTCTAATTTTCCACAGCGGGTGGGTTTCGGCCGTTCCCTGTATTCTATCGTAACGGAATTCGTCATAATAGCTTTCAGATTCGAACATGGCGCTACTTTCAGCTCCACCGGTTGTATTGCGCAGCTCCATCCAATCGGTGGCCATATCCCACGAAATTTCATCCACGTGCATGTCTACTTCGTGATAGGTATCGTAAAATGGAGACCGACCCGAACCCTCTTTCTCTTTATTGAAACTTACGCTGTGCTTTTCAACGTTGTAATTCATCCTCAATCCAGGATGATAAATTGAGTCTTCCTCATAATAAAACGCCACCTCTGCCTTGGATGACAAAACCTTATCTGGCCGAATGACAAACGATTTAGATCGAGCTTCGATAAATACTTCGTTTTTCTTGGTAATGTGATTCAGTTTTTTGAAGATGATTGTTGCTGGCATTTCCGAATCGCCAGAACCAATAAACTTTATTCCGTGCTGAGAAAAGCCTCCTGAGTAGTCAATATCCTTGTACATATTCTCAATTACAATGCGCTTATCATAAGAGTCGAATCTTGGGTAAGACGCCTTATCTTCTTCTACATCCGCCAGTATTTTCTCAGTAAGAACTCCCAAATGAGGGCGATTTAAATAATCGGGATGATTGAACGTTACCGAGTCGATTGAGTAAGTAGATTTAGTAGCATCAATCGTGTAATTTCCAACTTCAGCGTAGGTTTTCATTGGGTCAAATCCTGCACGACCCCAATCAATCTTACCACCTTTTCCAATCCACGTAGTTGTGGTTGGGTAATACACTCCCTGCGTTCCGTAAATGACCGAACTATCTCGTTTGGAATAAGCCTTCAGATCCAAGTTTCCAAAGACAATTTTCGGCAACGAATCGAACTCAATTTTGTACGCATCAAACTTAGCTACCCATTTTACTGCAACAGATTCGTATAGAATGTAATCGGTGAATAATCCTCTGCAAACTTCTAAATAGGAGGTAAATCCTTTTCGGGAAAGTTTATTGATGGTTTGCTCCATACCGTCATGAAAAGCATCAAAATCTGATGCAGGCTTCATGCTCTCAGCAAAACTCATAAGTGTGAAAAGGTAATTCTCAAAATCGACTGCTTTTTTACGCTCTTTAAGCATTAAGTCAGACATGACATAGACACGTTCTTTCTGCTGAGAACTGTAATGTCCGCTGTTCCAAACTGGAAGAAAAGTCTCTTCAATCAGTTTTTTAGCCGCCTTAGGGTCGCCCAGGGCGAAAAAGCCTTGCAGCTCTTCTATATACTTTTCATTATCGTGTGTAAACGACTTAAGTGTTTGTGCTTGCGCAAGTTGGCTTGCCCCAAATATTATCAGAGCGAATAAAAAAAGAATTTTCTTCATGTTACGATTTGATGAACCGAGCCGAAACCCAATTGTCTTTTACAAGATTTCCGTTAAAGATAAAACCTGAACGGACTGCAACTTCCTTTATTAGGTCTAAGTCTTCAACATAAAATCCACTCACAAAAAGCTGACCGTTTTTGTGAAGTACATCCGAATACTTCGGAATATCTTCTAACAGTACATTACGATTGATATTGGCCATAACGGTATTGAACTTTTTCGGGCCTAGCAAACTAGCATCACCCATCAAAATCTCGATATCCGAGATATTATTGAGTTCGCAATTATCTGGTGCGTTCTCAAATGCCCACTCGTCAATGTCAATGGCCGTAACATCTTCAACACCCAGAATTCTAGCCAGAATGGCCAAAACGGCCGTTCCAGAACCCATATCTAGCAAGGGACTTTCCACCTTGGTTATCATCAGATATTCTACCATTAACGAAGTAGTAGCATGATGACCAGTACCAAAACTCATCTTGGGCATGATGAGAATCTCTTGCTTAAAACCAGTTTTTGATTCGTGAAATGGTGCTCTAATTCGACATAAATCTTTTATCTCAACTGGGTCAAAATTCTTCTCCCATTCTTCATTCCAGTTCTTTTCTTCGGTAACTGACGAGGTATGAGAAATTTCAAAATCAGCTTCGCGAAGTTGCTTAAACACCCCCTCCACTTTCTTCATGTCAAGTTCAGATTCCTCGATGTAGGCCTCTACCCCTTCATCGGTTTCTAAAAAGCCATCAAAGTCAATATCAGACAAATCAGAAATAAGAATTTCACGTCCTGGTTCTACTGGACGGATTGTAATTGCAAGCACCGCGTGGGCCATATTAGAAAGAGTGTATGATTGCTAAAAAGTCTGTTGAGTTGAGTGACGCTCCGCCAATTAATCCACCATCTATGTCTTTTTGAGAAAAGAGTTCCTTAGCGTTATCAGGCTTTACGCTTCCTCCGTATAGAATGGAAACATTTTCGGCTTCATCTCTCAAAACTTGCGAAAGCTTTTCTCGAATAAAACCGTGCATTTCTTGTGCTTGTTTTGGAGTGGCGGTTTCGCCCGTTCCAATTGCCCAAACTGGTTCGTAGGCAACTACTATTTTAAGGAGATCTTCTCGTTTTAAACCGCTCAAAGCAGATTGAATTTGTTTTCCAACAACTTCAAAATGTTCTTCTGCTTGGCGTTGTTCAAGCGACTCGCCACAACAATAAATTGGTTTGATATTATTGGCTAATAACTGTTCAATTTTCTCATTAACAAGGGTATCGTCTTCTCCAAAATATTGGCGTCTTTCAGAATGACCAACAATGCAGTAATCGCAACCAAAAGATTGCAAAGTTGCGGCCGAAACCTCACCTGTAAACGCACCGCTTTCTGATTGATGACAGTTTTGAGCCGCTACGGTGATTGTCGTTTTTTCAACTTTAGAAACTGTGTCTGAAATAAACGGAAATGGTGGGGCTAGAATCACCTTTACATCAGCTGTATTCAAGCCATTTACAACGCCATCAACCAACAATAAACCTTCATTTTTGGTGAGGTTCATTTTCCAGTTTCCAGCAACAATTTTCTCTCTCATTTTATCTTACGCTTACTCTTGGGTCAAATATACCGTAGAGCACATCAACCAACATATTTATCACCACAAAAATGACTGCAACAAGTATGATGCAGCCCATTACAACAGGTAAATCGTAAGTATTTAAGGCGTTTAGCATTATCAATCCTAAGCCTTTCCAACCAAATACAATTTCCACAAAAACTGCTCCGGCAAGCAGCGATGCCAGCCAACCTGAAATGGCGGTAATTACAGGGTTTAGGGCATTTCTAAGTGCATGTTTAAACACCACGGTCCTAAAGGATAATCCTTTAGCCGTTGCGGTACGAACGTAATCCATCGACAATACCTCTAGCATAGAATTTCTAGTAAGCTGCATGAATACAGCCAATGGTCGTACACCTAACGTTATTGCAGGCAGAATCAGGTTTTTCAGTACCAATCTCTTGCCATCAAACTCGTCTATTTCGTAAAGGCTACCAGTAACCTGCAAACCGGTTACATCTCCAAGCAAGTAGGCAAACACCCACATAATTAGAATAGCAGCTACAAAAGAGGGTAAACTCATTCCGAAAATTGAAAAAATCATCAGCAATGTATCTGGCCATTTTCCTTTGTATAAGGCCCCAATTATACCGAATAGAATTCCGAAAATGGTTGCAATTGAAATGGCCGTAACAGCCAAAACTGCAGTGCCAGGTAAGGCGGCTGTAACAATAGCAACTACTGTTTGCTGAGATTGATAAGACCGCCTCAAATACGGTGCCTTGAGCACAATATTTGTAGCTTTTCCTTCAGACAGAAGAACCGAATTTCCGTGCTCTGTTGGCTCGAAAAAGTAAGGGCTTTCTGTATCCTGATGATTGTAAAAAGATAACGGGGAAAGGTCGTTTAGATAAACGAAATACTGTGTAGATAACGGCAAGTCGAGACCCAAATCTTTCCGAATCATTTCAACTTCCGACTGGTCGGCACGCTGGCCGAGCATTAATCTAGCTGGATCGCCTGGAAGCGCAGTAAAAAGAAGAAAAACGACCGTAACAATTCCAAACAGCACACATAGGCTGTAGAGAATTTTACGTGTTAGAAAACCAATCAATTATTGCTGATTGAGGAATTCCAACTCTAAAACTTGTAAAGCAGGAATATCGTTGTAGTGCCACTTTCCGTACACCTTTCCATCCTTAATTAGAAGCAAGCCTGGGTTGGAACGGATAATGGTTTTAAGCACGATTTGATCACAATACAAGAAGCTAAACGGAGTGCTATTGTTTATTTCAAACTCCTTTGCTGATTGAGATGCGCTAGATGTGAGTCCAACAAATCGATAGCCTTTCTCTTGAAGTGCAGCGGCAAGCTCATTGATTCTTGGCATTGGTTGATGAACTGTGTTTTTTATGTCGTACGCCACCAACATAAATGTGAAGTTTTCGCTCATCAAGAAATCCTCTGTTAGATCCTCTCCTTCAGCGGTCATAATCGAGAAATCCATAATCTTCGGCTCCACTCCTTTTTCTACCACCTCCGTTCTAGAATCAACGTACTCGAACGTTTCTTGATAGTTCTCTGGAAACTTCTCAAACTCTTTTACCTCTCCTGTTTCTTTGTGTTTTAGGATGTAGAAGTACTTTAATTTATCAGGAACGCCTTCCATTTGCTCTGCAATATTCTTGCCTGGTGCATATGCACGGAAATCCTTTATAGGCAAGTAGCTGTATGTGTAGAACGTGAAGAAACTCATGGCAACTGTTGCCAGGATTGCGGTAAAAAACGGAGCTTTTCTGTGTTCTACCAATCGGATTAAAAAGAACACAACAAACATTATTGAAGTGAACCAAAACGGGAAGAACCATTCAAGATCGTAAGACAGTTTTAACATTACCAAAGAACCAATCCCCGCCAACACAAAATCATTCATACCTGTTTCGGTTATGCTGATTTGCTTCTGTCGAATAAAAATGATGAAGATGAAAACCGATAAAACAACATCCTTATAGAAACTCTCCCAAGCCGTTAATGGAATAGCATCACCAAAACATCCACAGGTTTTTACGATGCCAAAATAGGCTGAAGCAAACGTCAGAGCAGTGAAAAATACAATCAACAATAAGAGGAAAAGTGCGGTCAGTCTAGTTCGAAACCTGACTAAAATTGCAACACCTAAAACAACTTCCAAAATCACAATAAAAATGGCCTGTGGAAGCGCGTATTCGTAACAAAAATGGAAGAATGGCTCAAGAAAGCCAACGTATTCACCCAACTTGGCGAATTCCTCAAAGTACTCCTCTAGTTTATAGCTAAAACCGAGTGGGTCGTTTGCTTTTACGATACCCGAAAAGATAAAAAGTACTCCTACAAAGTACCGTGCTATATCAGTTATCAACTTCATTATTGGTGGGTTTGGAAAACAAATTTAATCTTCGGACGAAACTGACAACGTCAGCTGGCAGTCTTTGCCTCGCCTAACTTAATCAATGCGAAAATTGAATAATTGATCATATCGTAAAGATTAGCGTCAATTCCCTCAGAAAGATCGCTCTGACCCTTGTTATCTTCCATCTCTTTGATGCGAAGAATTTTAACAAGAATTAGATCTGTAAGCGATTTCACTCGCATGTCTCGCCAAGCTTCTCCGTAATCGTGATTCTTGCGCTCCATCAAAGATTTCGCTTCAGCGGCATATTGGTCGTACCAAGCAATTGCTCTATCTAAATTTAAATCTGGCTCATCCGCATGACCGTGCTCCAACTGGATGATTTCCATGATGGAATAGTTGACCAACCCGATGTATTCTGGGTAAATGCCCTCTCCTACTTTGCTAATACCTTTCTCTTCTAGGCTTCGAATGCGATTAGCCTTTATAAAGAGTTGATCGGTGATGGAAGACGCTCGAAATATGCGCCAAGAAGCACCATAATCCTGCATCTTTCCTACAAAGATGGCGCGGCACTCGGCCATCGCTTTGTCGTATTGTGAGTTGGTATCAGCCATCGGTTTGAACCATTAACTTCGGCTCTGAGATGAGCGGCAAAAGTATGCTTTTAGAGAAGAATAAAACCCTCAACTGCAGAGGAAAGTTAGTGGTGATTGAACGTCCGTTAATTATGGGCATCCTCAATCTTACGCCCGATAGTTTTTTTGATGGCGGCAAATACAGTTCGGTTGATGCAGCTTTGAAGCATGCTGAGAAAATGCTTTGCGATGGGACAGACATTCTCGACCTAGGAGCTTATTCAAGTCGCCCTGGAGCGGACGATATTTCTGAAGAGGAGGAATTGAATCGGATGATTCCTGTTTTGGAAGCTATCGTTTTTCGTTTTCCAGAGACATTGATTTCTGTCGATACGTTTCGTTCTGGTGTGGCCAAAAAGGTGCTGGAAATAGGCGCACATATTATCAATGATATTTCGGGCGGAAATTTGGATGAGGCACTGCCGAAGGTTGCCGCTCGTTGCAATGCGCCATTCATCTGTATGCATATGAAAGGCAATCCGCAAACCATGCAGAAGAATTTGGAGAAAAAACCAATCATGCCAGAAGTAATGTCGTTCTTCTCACATCGTGTTCCAGAATTGGTAAAAAAGGGAGTGAATGATGTCATAATCGACCCTGGTTTTGGGTTCGGAAAAACCTTGGAACAGAACTACGAAATGGTTGACCAACTTGCTGACTTTGCCATTTTCGGCAAACCAATTTTAGTTGGCGTTTCAAGAAAAAGCATGATTCGATTGAAGTATGGAGATACTCCTGAGCGAACCTTAGAAGGAACAATTGAGGTAAATCGCCAACTGCTGCAAAATGGGGCGGATATACTGAGGGTTCATGATGTGAAAGAAGCGGTTGAATTGCTGAAATGAAAATTCCATTCAATCTGGAATATCAAATTGATAAATCTCTCAGAGAGGTCCCTATAGAAGCTGCTGAATTCCGAAAAGGAATCGAATTCTTGAAGACCGAGATTGCACATTTGAAAGGCATTGAAAAAGCACGTGCATGTTCAAAACTTGGAAGCCTACAGAGAATTCAAGGTGAACTTGTTGAATCTCTTCATTCGCTACATCTTGCAGGTACCCTTCTGAAAACATTTTCAAACCCAAGACTTTCAATAATTAATAGTTTGCGCTTAGCTCAAACATTCCAGTTTCAGGGAGAACTTACCGAAGCCAACACGGAATATTGTGCTTTGAAAAGGCGTTTGAATCAGACTCTTCAAATTCAGACTTACATGATTTTGTATTCCAACACAGAGGAAAGTACTATTTTGACCAAGGTAATTTTGAATTAGCCAAGGAGTATTTTCTCAAAGCGTTAGCACTGAGAAAAGAAAAAGGTAATTCGGAACTCATTAATTCAACCGAATTTGCGCTTGAAGTAACCAGCAAACTATTGACCAATTGAACAAAGAATACCAATCTACAAACCGAGATGCCTGGAACCAACGTGTTACAGCACACTTAGCTTCCGATTTCTACGATGTAGAAGGTTGGAAAGCAGGCAAGACCAGTATGAATGACATTGAACTGGAATTACTTGGAGATGTTGAAGGAAAGTCTATTCTGCACTTGCAATGCCACTTCGGACAAGATTCGCTTTCACTAGCGCGAATGGGCGCCAAAGTGGTTGGTATTGATTTGTCCGATGAAGCTATTCGCGCAGCGCAAAAACTAAACACGGAACTGGGTTTAGACGCGGAATTTGCAGCGAGCGATGTACTCGAATTGATTGGTAAAATCGACCAAAAATTCGATATCGTATTCACTTCTTACGGCACTATTGGTTGGCTCCCCGATTTGAATAAATGGGCTGAAACCATTGCGCATTATCTCAAACCAAAGGGGAAATTGGTATTCGCAGAATTTCACCCGGTAGTTTGGATGTTTGATGATGATTTCGATAAAGTTTTGTACAGTTATTTTCAAGATGAAGCAATCGTTGAAACCAAAACAGGAACGTATGCTGACAATGATGCTCCAATAGAAAAAACAGAAATCTCTTGGAATCACGGGCTAGCCGCAGTGTTCCACGCTTTAGAAGGCAACGGATTAATTCTAAAAAGCTTTGATGAATACGATTACTCGCCATACGACTGTTTTTCGGGGATGAAAAAACTAGCCGAGCGTAAATACATCATTGAAAAACACGGCAATAAATTGCCGCTTGTTTATTCTTTGGTCGCTGAAAAACGGCTTTAAACTTTATAGTCCTGACATAGACAAGCATCATTCGAATTGCTAAATTCAATGGCATGAAAAGGCTAACTATTTTGCTCTTGCTTTCATGCTTATTTGTCAACACAAATGTGTTTGCTTGTAGCTGCGCTCAGGTTGCAGATAATTTCTGCGAATCCATCGTTTACAACGAGCATGTTGCTTTGGTGAAGGTGATTAGTCATCAAGGGCAATTCATGGATGTAGAAATCCTTCAATCAATTAGACATGGATTTACTGTAGATACGGTAGCCGTGATAGGGCAGGATGGTTTAAATTGCTCCGAATGGCTCGACCAATTTTCCGTTGGAGATACGCTGATTCTAGGGTTGGGCGATTACTTGCTTGAAGACACGTTCAACCTATCCGTGTGTGGCATCTTTTTCCTCACCTTCCATGCTGGAATGGTTTCCGGAGCTATTACGCCTGATTTAACGACTCAATCGTATTCGGAATTTCTTTCTGAATTTGACCAGTGTGCCTCCACTTCAATTGAATCGGTTCCTACAACATATGAAATTGTAGTAGAGCAGCACGAGTCAACTTTCACCCTCATCTCATCAACCGAATCAATCAAGAAAGTTCAGGTATTTGACGGCCTTGGAAAGCTTGTAATGGACAGGCAAAACATAAGTCAAACTTCTGTTTCTTTCGACTTGAAAGGCATAAAGTCTGGCGTGTTCCTTTTTGTTGTCAAAACCGAATCAAACTCAGCGGTAGTCAAACGATTCGTAAACTGATTTATCTCCCGATTTTTATGTTTATTCAGCTAAAATGAGTTCGGGACCCCATCATATTTTAATTGCACGCCTTAAAAAGCAACTCGGTGTAAATAATGCCGAGCGCATTAGCGATTATATGATTGCGAAGGAGTTCATGAAGCTCAAAGTTACCTTCAGTCGACTTATTCAAGACGTTATCTACATCTCAGTTGGAATTTTGTCGGCTGGCTTTGGACTAAAAGGTTTTTTACTGCCAAATGGTTTTATCGATGGAGGCGTTACCGGTATTTCGCTGCTTGCACAGGTAGTTTCTGGCGTTCCTCTTTCTGTGTTAATCGTGATTATCAACATCCCATTTATTGCTGTAGGGTATTTTCAAATCGGTCGTTCGTTTGCGATTAAAAGCGTGCTTGCCATTCTTGGTCTCGCCTTGGCTCTTACTTTTATTAATTATCCAATTATCACGTCAGACAAACTGTTGGTTGCCGTGTTTGGAGGCTTCTTTCTAGGGGCAGGAATTGGACTTTCTGTCCGAGGTGGAAGCGTGCTTGACGGAACAGAAGTTTTGGCCATATTTCTTAGCCGTAAAACGGGACTTACAATTGGAGACCTCATCCTTGTCTTCAATATTTTCATTTTCTCGGTTGGGGCGTATTTGCTTTCAATTGAAGTAGCCCTCTATTCCATTCTCACTTATTTGGCAGCTTCAAAAACTGTCGACTTTATTATTGAAGGGGTAGAAGAATACATTGGTGTAACCATCGTCTCAGCGCATAGCGAGGAGATTCGGGTGATGATTATTGAACAAATGGGCAAGGGTGTGACCATTTACCAAGGAAAACGCGGTTTTGGAAAAACTGGAGAAAGCTTAACCGAAACAGATATCATCTACTCTGTAATCACGAGATTAGAGGTAAGTAAATTGCAGACTGAAATCAAGAAGATTGACCGTAACGCCTTCATTATCATGAACAGCGTGCGTGACCTTAAAGGCGGAATGATTAAAAAACGGCAATTCTCAGACCATTGAAACCCATCGGCTTCCTTCTTTTCGCTTGCACAGTTTTTGGCTTTGCTCCATTTCTCATGGCGCAAACTGTCATTCCAGGTCATGCACACAACGATTATCTAAACAAACCAGCTTTATTTGAAGCTCTCGAAGCAAGACTTATATCTGTAGAAGCAGATGTACATCTCATGAATGGCGATTTGTATGTGGCGCACGTTCGGCCAATTACCGCAAACAACAAACGCTCTCTCGAAAACCTGTACCTCAAACCGTTGTTCGACCATATTCAGAAAAACGATGGCAAGGTCTACCCAGATTATGATGGCCCGTTTTACCTCATGATTGACTTTAAAGGTGGAAGCATTGAGATGTACAATCGGCTGATAGAACTTTTAGAAAAGTACCGTTCCATACTAACCGTGATGGAAAATGGCGAGCTAAAACAAGGAGCGGTTACAGTTTTCCTATCGGGTTCTAGACCTGCCGATGCTGTTTACAAATCAGAGCCCAAGCTTGCGTTTTTGGACGGCCGCCCTGGAGATTTAGAAAAGCAAATTGATTCACGAATTATGCCTGTAATAAGCGATCATTATAAGAACCATTTGAGCTGGAATGGTGGAGGCAAAATGCCCGAAGAGCAAGAATTGAAATTGCGAAAGTTGGTATCCAAAGTTCATGCTGAAGGAAAAATACTTCGTCTTTGGGCTTCGCCCGACAATCCTAATGCATGGAAAAACTTTAGGCGAATTGGCATTGACTTGATTAATACAAATAAGCCAACTAAATTCCTTCACTTCATGCGCAAGGTGCCGGATGGCACTCCTTCCTTTTAGAAAATTTTGCCTATGATAGGCACGCGTCTCTTCGATAGTTTATCAAGCTCTGACTGCATAACGCTTAAAACCTCTCGATTAATTTGTTCCACCACCTCAGGGTTTTCTGCATCTCTAGGACCGTAATCAGTAAGATAAATTGGCTTTAGAACACTCATTGTCATTTGAGAAGGAAGTGGCAACTCGAAATGTGGTAAATGCCCAAGGTGTAATCCAAAAGGAAAAGAGAAATACAACGGCCAAGTGTGAATTTTAGCAAACCGCTTTAATCCAGTCCATTCTGCGAACTTCTCGCCCGAATTAAGCACAAAAAGTGTTTCTCCGCCACCGCATCCCACAATCGGAAGAATAGGAACCTGCGCCTTAATCGCCATTTTCACGTAACCCAAATGATCGAAAAAATTGATGTTGTGTCTATCTGAAAATGGTCGAGCCACATCCCTGTCTCCGCCAGGATACACCGTAACTGCATATCCAGCTCTCAATGCATCTAGCGCATTTTGACGGTTGGCTTCTAGAAGTCCTAATTCATTTACTGGCAACTTAAGAAGGTTGGCAAGACGATGCGCCATGTGATGGATAAGCGTGAGCATGGGAATAGACCGTTGTTCATTCTGGTACTTTGCAACCCACAGAACAGACTCTGGCATAAAGTGCATGCCAGTGTGATTACCAACTCCTAAGAACACTTCTTCAGGAATATTCTCTAACCCAAGCCATTTTGCTCGGTGGTATTTCTCTGCAATTGGAAGCACAGCCTTTGCCAGCTTTTGCGCCTTTTTGTGGTCAAATAATTCTAAATGATCCTCTTCCATTTCATCTAAAACGAAGTAAGCCCATATATCCAATCATTGACTGACTTTTGACAGTGTAACGCGTATTACGCTAAATTTGGGCTACCCTCACAATTTGGGAAGTCGATATTAATGCTGATTGATTCATTCCTCTTGTTTTTGACGTTCAGATGGCTTGACGCCCTGGACATTCTCATTGTCTCACTCCTGCTTTACCAATTGTACAAACTGGTTAAGGGAACGGCCGCTGTCAACATTTTTGTTGGCATTATCTCACTTTACCTCTTGTGGTTGCTGGTTCGAGCCTTGAACATGCAATTACTCGATTCCATTTTAGGTCAATTTATTGGTGTTGGTGTACTCGCTTTAATTGTGGTTTTCCAGCAAGAAGTAAGACGTTTCTTGTTACTTATAGGCACAACTGGAATGATGCGCGGCAACCGCTCTCCCTTTCGGTGGTTCAATCTAGGCAAGGGTTTTAGAGATGTTGGTTTATTAGATATAAGTGCCATTGTTTCGGCATGTTTGAGCATGGCTCAAACAAGTACCGGGGCCATTATTGTAATAAGCCGAGAGAACAGCATGCAGTTTTATGGCAATACCGGAGAGCCGATTGACGCACAAGTTTCGGCCAAAATTCTTGAATCGATATTCTATAAGAACAGCCCGTTACACGATGGTGCTGTAATTATTACAGGCAATAGAATTACTGCAGCACGGTGCGTATTGCCTGTAACCGATGACGAAGAATTTCCTACACATTTAGGAATGAGACACCGTGCAGCTGTCGGACTGTCAGAATCTTCAGATGCCGTTGCCATTGTTGTTTCTGAACAATCTGGTGGAATATCTGTAACCCACGAAGGCGAGTTGGAATACGACATATCGCCTAAGCGCCTGCGAGATTTTCTAGAAAAAAAGTTCGGGAATAAGCTTTAAGCAAACCGAATTGCTTTCAGCGGTTGAATTCTGGCAACCACCATTGATGGTACCAGCAACATCAGAAAACAGAAAAAGAGTGTGCCCAAATTAAGAAGCAAGATGTGGCCTAATTGCAGGTTTATTGGCACCACTTTCACATAGTAACTCGCCTCATCTAGGGTTATAATTCCAAATTGTTGCTGAACAAGGCAGAGAGCAATTCCAATCAAATTGCCCCAAAACAAACCAACAATGGTTAAGTACAAAGCTTGGTAAATGAAAATATTCCTGATTTTCCCATCGTTCATCCCCAACGACTTGAGAGTTCCAATCATATAAACACGCTCAATTATCATAATCAGTAGAGCCGAAATCATGTTAAATCCGGCCACAACCAACATCAAAATAATAATGACCCTCACGTTCATGTCCTGTAAGTCGAGCCAATCAAACATTTGTGGCTGCAGTTCTTTTACGGTCATGCAGTAAAGCTCCATTCCAATTTCGTTGTAAACGATGTCGCCCATTTCCTCCAATCGGTCAAAATCATCTACAAATACCTCAAAACCAGCTACCTCATTTTCGCTCCAACCATTCAACCGTTGAATGTGAGTGATGTCCGTTATTACATATTTGTCATCGTACTCAGATAGCCCCGTTTTGTAGATTCCTGTTACATCAAAAACACGTGCCCTTTGCTTTTCGTTGTGGATAAAAAAGACCTCCATCCTATCTCCCACAGACAGCTTCATTTTATTAGCCGTGTTTTCAGAAATAAGAATATTCTTGCTACGCGATGAATCCGTTGTATTGAAAACCTCGCCTTTAACCAAGTGTTTTTGAAAGAAACTCCAATCGAAATCGCTTCCAACTCCTTTCACCACCACACCTTCTATTTCCTCATCTGTTTTTATGATGCCTGCCTTGGTTGCAAACACCTGAATGTGCCGAATTCCACTAATTTGTGTAAGGCTTGGATAAAACTTTTGCTGTTTAGAAACAGGCTGTGGTTCTATGGCATTCAAATTGGAGTATTCGGTAATGACAATGTCCGATCCGAAGTTGACCACCTTATCTGTAATCTCATTTTGAAAACCCGTAACGATGGCCATGGAAATAATCATGACAGCAAGCCCCAAAGCAATGCCAGCAATTGCAATTCTTACAATCGGTCGTGTTCCCGAAATAGTATTACTTTCGGCTTGCCCACCTGCTCGGATGAGGCGTTTTGCAATAAAAAATGGAGTATTCAATTGCTTGCCTTGATGGGAATTTGCGTGAGAAGGATAATGGCTAAAACTATCAAATATTTACTTGTTGTTCTTTGGTTTTCTGCTTGCAGTCAGCCTACTCCCCCACCACAAACGGTGATGGCAGAAGAGCCTGCTGAAGTGGTTTCCGCTTCCTTGAGGTTAGGTGCAGAAAGAACCGAGGTTTACTTGCCGATGTTAGAAGGTAAAACAGTTGGCATTGTGGCCAATCAGACTTCTTTTGTGGGCAAAACACATTTGGTTGACTCACTATTAAAACTAGGGATTAATGTGAAGCATGTTTTCGGACCTGAACATGGCTTTAGAGGGAATGTAAGTCGTGGAAAAAAAATAGGTGAAAGCAAAGACGAAAAGACCGGGCTTAAGATTGTCTCTTTATATGGAAACAATCGCAAACCAGCGCCAGAAAACTTAGAGGGATTGGATGTAATCATCTTTGATATTCAAGATGTTGGTGTACGCTTCTTTACCTACATCAGCACCATGAGTTATGTGATGGAAGCATGTGCCGAACAGGGCATTACAATGATTGTAATGGACCGTCCAAACCCGAACGGACATTACATTGATGGCCCAGGAATGGACAAGGAATTCACCTCAATTATTGGACAACATCAGGTTCCTGTAGTACACGGATTGACGGTTGGTGAATATGCCAAAATGGTAAACGGAGAAGGTTGGTTGAAGGATGGAATCCAATGCGATCTTACAGTAATTGAAATGGAGAATTATAGTCATTACATGACTTATCCGTTACCAATCAAGCCATCACCAAATCTGCCCAATTTAGAGTCAATTTACCTCTATCCGAGTCTTTGTTTTTTCGAAGGTACGGTGGTAAATGAAGGCCGCGGAACTGACAAACCATTTCAGCAATTTGGCTATCCAAATATGCCAAATGGCAACAACACTTTCACGCCTAAATTCATTAAGGGTGTTGCAGAAACGCCAAGCTTTCAAGACAAAGAATGTAACGGAATAGACCTGTCCATTTTATCAGACGACAGCTTGCGAAATATGGCCGGTATTAATTTAGATTGGCTCATACAGGCCTATCAGGGTTATCCTGATAAGAACAAATTCTTCAATAAGAACTTCTTCGATAAACTGGCGGGTTCAACACAATTAAGAGAGCAAATTATTGCTGGGAAAACGGCTACAGAAATTCGCCAAACATGGGAAACGAATTTGCTACAATTCAAGATGAAACGGAAGAAGTATTTGCTTTATCCGTAGCTACCCTTATCGTTGCGTAGTTATTCTCAGGACTGTTTTACGCCTTGCTTTTGTTCGATTAGCAACCAATTATCCCAAATGAGAATACCAGTTGTTGTTCAACCTTGTTCCCATTGCCATCGGACGCTGGTTTCCATTTTCCAGGCGCTTTGGATATTAGCTCAGTCATAAGTAGATCAATGCTTGAATAGCCTGATGTTGCAATTAGAATAGCGTTCGAAATTGTTCCATCCTTAGTAACCGTAAACCGAACTTTCCCAGGTTGAAGTTTACCTTCCTTTACGCTTGCCGTTTGTTCAAGGCTTTTAGATTTCAAATAATCAAGGAACGCCTGTTTTCCTCCAACATACTCAGTCTGCTTTTCTGGTACAATAGTGACGTGAGGCGTGGCGCCCTCAGAAACAATCCTTTCAGTGCCAGGAATTTTCAGTTTATACTCAGACTGTATTAGAATGTCTGTAGAATAAGAAACGGATTGAAAAAGGTTTAACTGAGCTGCATTGAATTCAACAGATTCACTTTCTAATTTCTCGATAGGCTTGTAATTGTCATCTAGGGTTGAAACAAGAACCGACTGACATGAAACTATATTCGTCATTCTTGCAGGATGGTTAAAATCAAGATTCTCAAAATCGGCTATGGAACGCACTAGTCCTATTTCAGTCTTCGTAAAAGTCATCTTGTATCGAGGTGCGACATCGTAGAAAAACTCTTGGTCCGTCTGTTCTAAAAACATTGTTGGACTAGCTGATTCTGAATCTTCAACAAATTGATTTACTGTAACTGGTACTAGGGCAACAATCGCGATTACTAGACTATAGATTTGACTGCTCATTTTCTTTGTTTTTTTAAGTGGATTGAACTGCATTTTTATTCGTTTTAGCAACCAACTATTCCAAATGAGAACACTAATTGTTCTTCGACTTGATTTCCATTACCATCTGTGGCGGCCTCCCATTTTCCGGGTGCTTCAGTAATTAGCTTAGTCATGTGTTTATCAATGCTTGGATAGCCTGATGTTGAAACAAGAATGGCTTTAGAAATTGTCCCATCCTCGCTAATTGTAAACCGAACTTTCCCTGGTTTGAGTTTGTCCTTTTTAACAATCGTGATTTGCTCGATGCTGTTAGACTTCAAATATTCAACTAATGCCTTATTGCCACCAGCGTATTCTGCCTGCTTTTCTGGGACGATGGTAATATGAGGGGTAGTATATCCATCTTCAACCTTACCGTTTTTCTTAATCAAGTATTCTGTTCTTATTAGCACGTCATCAGAATAATCGACAGATTGAAGCAATTTTAACTGTGCTTCATTGAACTCAGAAGTTTCCCCAGCCACTTCTATAATTGGCTCGTAGTTATCATCAAAAGTTGAAACAATAACTGACTTGTAAGAAACGATTCGAGCTATCTTTTCAGGACTATCAAATTCAGCCATAGAACGTGCTTGTTCCATTTCAGTCTTAGTTCGTGTTTGCATGTATCTCGGAGAAACATCGTAAAAAAACTCTTGGTCCGTCTGTTCTAAAAACATTGTTGGACTAGCTGATTCTGAATCTTCAACAAATTGATTTACTGTAACTGGTACTAGGGCAACAATCGCGATTACTAGACTATAGATTAGACTGCTCATTTTCTGCGTTTTTAACTGGATTCAAAATATTTAATCTCTTGTTTAGCACCCCATAGTTCCGAACGAAAACACCAACTCTTGTTCTACTATTTTACCTTCGGCATCCGTAGCTGGCTTCCATTTACCAGTTGCATTTGTAATCAACTCAACCATCAGCTTATCTACAGACTCATAGCCACAGGTCAATAGCAACTTTATATCTGAGATTGTCCCGTTTTCTGTAATCGTAAAAAAGACTTTACCAGGTTGAAGTTTTTTCACTTTCAAATCAGCAATTTGATCTTTACTTCCTTTTTTCAAATAATCCAAAAAGGCATCTTTTCCGTTTAGGTACTCCGCCTGATGCTCAGGCACTACAGTAAAATGAGGTCTTGAAAAACCATCCTCCAATTCGCCAGTTTCTTTGTTCTTGCGAACCACATCACCACCAATCTGAAAACTGGTAGAATATTCAAAGGATTTTAAAAATTCGATTTGAGATGCATTTAGAATTTCATTCGGCCCAGTCTTTCTTTTAGAAGAAAGCCTTTCATTTTCTACAAGGGTTATGGCAACCGTCTTATATAAAACAATAGACTCTTCATGGTACAAATCCTTCATTGACGTTACCTCATTCAATTCTTGCTTGGTAACAGTTAACTGGCAATTCGGACCGAAATCATACGCAAAGTTGATATCAGCGACCACTTTCGTGCTATCCGAAATACTCATCTCCATGAAGCCCGAACCATTGCTTGAGTGCATACAACCAAAAGCCGCGGAACATAATGTTGCAATAATTGCTGAGGATACGATTACGTTCTTTTTCATCTTACTTCAATTAAGAGTTTGTTTCTTGAATTCGAATGAAGGTAAAGTCAACAACTCGTGTCGCATGTCAAACAAGTGTAAATGATTGTAAAATGAATGCAAATCATTTCTACTGGTAGTAAATACATGCTCAAAAAGAATCGAATTAGCCAAAAAATGGCAAATCAAAATCGGCAAGCTTTAGAAAGTAGCTTGGCGTAATTCATAACGAAGCGGAAAAAGTTGGGCCGGATTCCTATTAAATCCGTCCAGGATAAACTTTCAATCCCTCCTCAATAATCTTGATGGATCGTTTTAGATCTGTATCCTTTAATACGTATGCAATTCTAACCTGCTGCTCACCAAAAGCACGGGTTGAGTAAAATCCACTCCCTGGCGCCATCATTACAGTTTCGCCCTCATAGCTAAACTCTTCTAACATCCATTGGCAAAAATCGTCTCCACTTTTAACTGGCAGTTTTGCCATGGCATAAAACGCACCTGCAGGCTTCGGACAGGTAACACCTTCAATTGCATTAAGTCCATAAACCAACGTATCTCGCCTTTCTCTGTATTCGGCTTTTACCCGTTCAAAATATTCTTGGGGTGTGTCTAATGCCGCTTCACCAGCTATTTGCCCCAGAGTAGGCGGGCTTAATCTAGCTTGAGCAAACTTTAGGGCGTTTGTCATCATTTCTTTGTTTCTACAAACCAGTGCTCCAACGCGAGCGCCACACATGCTATAACGTTTACTAACGCTATCCACTAACACCACATTATGCTCAATTCCTTTCAAACTCATGCATGAAAATGGCAATTCACTTCCGTAGCAGAACTCGCGATACACCTCATCAGCAAATAGAAACAAATCGTACTTTTTCACAAGAGCAGCCAAGGCCTCAAGACTCTCTTTACCGTATAATGTACCAGTAGGATTTCCAGGATTACAAATCAGAATTGCCCTTGTATTCTCGGTAATTCTTCGTTCAAATTCTGAAATCGGAGGTAAGGCAAAACCATCTTCAATCTTTGCAGTAATTGGCTTTACATTAAGGCCAGCCATGGTCGCAAAACCATTGTAATTGGCATAAAACGGCTCGGGAATAATAATCTCATCACCAGGATCCATGCAGGTCATAAACCCAAAAATCAGGGCTTCAGAGCCTCCCGTTGTTACCATAATATCATCTTCGGACACATCAACACCCACCCTCTGATAATACTTTGCCAACCCTTTTCGGTAAGAGGCATATCCTTCAGAATTACTGTATTCAATAACCTTGCGGTCAATGTTTTTAATGGCATTTAAAGCCACTTCTGGCGTTTCAATGTCAGGCTGACCAATGTTTAAATGATATACTTTAATTCCTCTGGCCTTTGCGGCAGTTGCATAAGGAACAAGCTTACGGATAGGGGATTCGGGCATTTGCTGCCCCTTCAATGATAGTCTTGGCATTTCTAATTTTTGCGCATAAAAAAAGTCCCGACAATAATCGGGACTTTTAATACAATAAAAACGTCTTTACTTATTCAGAAACAGGAGTTGCTCCTTCAATAGTCTTGCTTTCAGGTAAAGATTCTTCAGAAGCTACTGCTTCTACAGTTCCTTTAATCTTCAAAAGCGCAGTGCTCTGATCAACAGAGTTAGATGTAATTGTAACAGACTTGCTGATAGGTCCAACACGCTTAGTGTCATACTTCACTTCAATAGAAGCTTTAGCACCTGGTGCAATTGGCTCTTTTGGCCAAGTTGGAACAGTACATCCACAAGACCCTTTTGCCTTAGAAATAATCAATGGCTCAGTACCAGTGTTTGTAAATACAAACTCAGTTTTTCCGTTTGCTCCTTGATCGATTGTACCGTAATCGTGCTCAATTCTTTCAAACTCGATTTGTGGACCAGCTACTTGAGCCGAAACATAAGCGAATGATCCAACGACCATTGCCATAAGTAACATTACTTTTTTCATAATTGATGTATTAGGTTAATTAACGTTTGTGTGCTTTCAAAATGCATTCCAAAACTACAGTTTGAATTCAATTGAAGCTGTTAATGAAATGTTAAAGGCTTAAACATCAGTTCAAAATCAATTTTTATTGTGACGTTTCCATGCAGCAAAGCAGGCAAGGTCGGGCTATCGACTGTATCTTTTTTGCTTGTGGCAAAAAAGGATGTCATCTCTATCCCTAACGCGAACGCAATCCATAACTTTGCAGCCTTCAAAAATGACCTGATGAGCGAGATTGCAGCAAAGTACGACCCAACCCAAACAGAAGATAAATGGTATGGATACTGGATGGAAAAAGGATATTTCCATTCTGAGCCAGACGAACGTGAGCCGTATACCATAGTTATCCCGCCACCAAACGTAACAGGCGTCTTGCACATGGGGCACATGCTCAACAACACCATTCAGGATGTATTGGTGCGAAGAGCGCGAATGCAAGGAAAAAACGCTTGCTGGGTTCCGGGAACCGATCATGCTTCCATAGCAACCGAAGCCAAAGTGGTGAACAAACTCAAGGAAGAAGGCATCAACAAGTGGGATCTTTCTCGAGATGAGTTTATGGAACATGCGTGGGAATGGACGCACAAACATGGTGGAATAATCCTCGATCAATTGAAAAAGCTTGGTGCTTCTTGCGATTGGGAGCGTACGCGTTTCACGATGGAGGACGACATGAGCGATGCCGTTATCGACACGTTTATCGACCTATACGAGAAAGGATTGGTATACAAAGGTCACCGTATGGTGAATTGGGACCCATCGGCCTTAACTGCCGTTTCGGATGAAGAAGTTTTTCATAAGGAGGTTCAATCGAAACTCTATTACGTTAAATATCAGGTTGAAGGAACCGAAGAATGGTTGACCATTGCCACCACTCGTCCAGAAACCATTTTGGGAGATACGGCAATTTGCATCAACCCAAATGATGAACGTTTTACACACCTACACGGTAAGCGCGCCATAGTTCCGATGGTAAACAGAAGCATTCCAATCATTTTAGATGAATACGTTGATATAGAATTTGGTACAGGTTGCTTAAAAGTGACGCCTGCGCACGATGAGAATGATTACAATCTTGGAAAGAAGCACAACCTCGAAACCATCGATATTCTAAACCCAAATGGAACGTTAAGTGAAGCCGCTCAGTTCTACATAGGTGAAGATCGTTTCGTTGTAAGAAAGAAGATTGCTAAAGACCTTGATGCGGCTGGGAATCTGGTGAAGGTTGACGAATACGTGAACAAGGTTGGTTACTCTGAAAGAACCAATGCAGTAATTGAACCACGCCTTTCTGAGCAATGGTTTGTAAGCATGAAAAAGTTGGCCGAGCCAGCTTTGGAGCATGTTGTAAATGGTACTATTCAATTTCATCCACCCAAGTTTGTAAACACCTACAAGCATTGGATGGAAAACGTACGCGATTGGTGCATTAGTCGCCAGTTGTGGTGGGGACAAAGAATCCCTGTTTTTTATGCTCCAAATGGAGAATATGTGGTTGCTAAAACTGCCGTAAGTGCAGTGGAGAAATTCGCTGAAAAAGGAGAAAAGTATTTAGCTGCTGAATTGAGGCAGGACGAAGATGTTGTGGACACTTGGTTCTCATCTTGGTTGTGGCCAATCTCGGTTTTCAACGGATTTAAAGACCCAGATAACGCTGATATCAAATATTACTACCCAACAAATGACCTTGTCACTGCTCCAGAGATTTTGTTTTTCTGGGTTGCGAGAATGATTATGGCTGGTGAGGAATACCGAGGAGAAGTTCCATTCAAGAATGTTTACCTCCACGGAATTGTACGCGATGAGAAACGCAGAAAAATGAGCAAATCGTTGGGTAATTCTCCAGACCCGATTGAGCTTATTGAAAAGTATGGAGCTGATGGTGTTCGTGTTGGAATGCTGCTTTCAGCACCAGCAGGAAACGATCTTCTTTTTGATGAAGCACTTTGCTTGCAAGGAAGAAACTTCAGCAATAAGATTTGGAACTCTTTCCGATTGATTAAAGGTTGGGAAATTGATGAAAGCATTCCGCAGCCAGCCGAATCTAAAATTGCAATTGAATGGTTCCATTCTCGTTTCAATAAGGAACTTGAAACGCTAGATGACCACTATTCTAAATTCCGTTTGAGCGATGCGCTAATGACTACCTACAAGCTGGTTTGGAACGACTTCTGCTCGTGGTATTTAGAAATGGTAAAACCAGCTTACCAAAAGCCAATTGACAGAGCTACGTTAGATGCAACGGTTGATATTTTAGAGAAGCTGCTTAAAGTTCTTCATCCCTTTACCCCGTTCATTACCGAAGAAATTTGGGACTTGATGGGCGACCGAACGGAGAAGGACCGAATGATTATTTCGTCTTGGCCAACTCCCGAAAAAGTGAACGAAGAGTTGCTTTCTGGTTTCGAATCGGCCGAAAAGGCAATTATGGAAATCAGAAGAATTCGTAACGAGAAACAGATTGCCCCTAAAGAGAAATTAAACCTTCTTATTAAGGGTAATTGGACCACAGAATTCAATCCTGTAATCAGCAAACTTGCCAACTTAGAAAGCATTGAAACTGCTACAGAAGCACCCGCATCAGCAGCAGGATTTGTGGTAAAAGGCGTTGAGTTTTTTGTTCCACTAGAAGGCCTGGTAGACGAAGGAGAAGAGAAAGAAAAGCTTGAGAAAGAACTCGAATACACCAAAGGGTTCTTGAATTCTGTGAGTAAGAAGTTAAGCAACGAACGATTTGTTTCTGGTGCACCTGAACAAGTTGTGGCTGCAGAAAAAAGCAAACAAGCCGATGCTGAGGCGAAAATCAAAGCACTTGAAGAGCAGTTGGCTGCAATGTAAATCGTGAAAGCGTTTTACACCATTGGCCTATTAATTCTGAGCAATACGTTTATGACGTTTGCTTGGTACGGTCACCTTAAGTTCAAGGATATGTCGTGGACTCAAAATTTGAGTTTGTTCGGAATTATTCTCTTGAGTTGGGGAATAGCCTTTTTCGAATACAATTTCATGATACCGGCCAACAGGATTGGCTATGAAGGAAATGGTGGCCCATTTAGTCTTCTTCAACTTCGAATTATTCAAGAAGTGGTGGGATTGGTCGTATTTACCCTGATAGCCATTCTTGTTTTCAAAACTGAAACGCTAAGAATGAATCACCTAATCGGATTTGGGTTTCTGGTTTTGGCAGTCTACTTCATTTTTAAGAAGTAAAAGGGTAGCAAAGTTCCTAGATGTAACCGCGAAGCTTATAGCTGGCAAAGCCTATCCATTCGTGAATTAATGCTGACCATTTATGGAAGTTCATTATTCTGGGAACCAACAAATAATCAGCCTGATAACGTCTTTTTCCAACGCTTTTCATTACTGGGTGAGGCACCACATTTATGCCTTGCTTTTCAAAGCATGCCACCGCCCTTCGCATATGACTTGCTGATGTAATCAACAAGAACTTCCCCTCTCCCAAACCCTCTAATATTGGTTTAGAAAACAGCGCATTCTGATACGTATTCAGGCTTTCGCCTTCCACCAAAATATCTGCAGAATCTACATTGCAAAGCATGTATAATCGCTTAAGCATTTCTCCCTCTTTCACGTTCTGTGCCAGATAATTAGCGCCCCCTCCGGAAACCAAAACTTTATTAATTCGGTTTTCGTGGTAAGGACGTAACACACCAAGATATCTATCAGCGTTTCCGCCATAGCTAACAACATCAGTTTCGGTATCGTAATAAACTCCTCCGCCTAAAACAATTGCGGTTTTCACATCAGGATCAATCTCCCAAACCGGAGTAATATCCATTTCCCAAACTCGCACAAACTCATCAACGATAAAAGAATTCGAAAAGAATAGAGTGAGACCCAAAGCCCAAATTAAAAGACGTCTTCGCTTGCGCTGGCTATAGGTGAATACAGCCAAAAACATGAGAATGATTACCCATGTAAATGGATGAAGCAAAAACTCGGTTCGTCTAATTAAAAATTGGATGGATAAGAGCATGGGGTGTAAAGATGGCACTTCTGTCGAAAAATTGATTTTCCTGCGCCATCAAAAACTAAATTGCAGAATGGAATGGCAAAATTGGGCTGGAAATATTCGTTTTAGTCCGAATGAAATAGTGCGTCCAAAGAGCACCCAGGAGGTGGTGGATTTGGTAAAAACGGGTCGCAAAATCCGTTGTATTGGCACTGGTCATTCTTGGAGCGGCTTGGCGCCAACCGATGACATTCTAATGGCGACCGATGGCTTGAATCAGATTCTATCTATTGATAAAGTAGCCAACACTGCTACCATTCAAGCTGGTGCCAAATTAGATGACTTGAATATTGAACTTTGGGAGAAAGGCTATTCGTTTTCAAATCTGGGTTCAATTGCCAAGCAAAGTTTAGCTGGCGCGATTTCAACCGCAACCCATGGTTCTGGAATCAACTTTCAGATTTTAGCTTCTCAGGTTACCAACTTCAAACTGGTAAAAGTTGATGGGGAAATTATTGAAGTTGATAAAACTGAAGATTCAGATTTGTTCAATTCAGCAATTGTGTCTCTCGGCTCCTTAGGCATCATCACAGAAATGACCATCAACATCGACCCGAAATTCAATCTACACGAACGTTCGGGCGTGATGGATTTTGAAGACGTTTGCGACAATATTTTAGATTGGATCAAAGAACAGAACCACATTAAAATGTGGTGGTTTCCGCATACAGATAAGATGATGGTTTATCGGTACAACAGAACCTACGAACCTGTAAATGACACTTGGTTTAGACAAAAGTTAATGGATGAATGGTTGTCTGTTTATTTCTACCGTTTTATGCTTTGGTGGGGTAATAGAAAACCAATTCGGAGAAAGGGAATTAACAAGAATCTCCTAGCCAAATTCTTGGCTGATGTCAATCGGATTGAAAGGAGCTACAAGGTTTTTAATGTGCCCGAACCACCCATCCATAGAGAAACAGAATGGGCGTTTGATGTAAGCCTCACCCCTACTTTACTTCGCGAATACCGCAAAATGGTGGAAGACAAAGGACACTTAATCAACTTCATTCAAGAAATACGCTTTGTAAAAGGAGATGACTTTGCATTGAGTCCGTGCTACGGGCGCGATAGCGTTTACGTGGGTGCTTACAATGCAGATAACAGAGGCTGGGATGAATTACTCTCAGACTTTGAGGAACTAGCCACCAAGCACAATGGTCGACCACATTGGGGCAAGGAGTTCACTGTGGGCTCCGATTATCTCAAATCGGTTTACCCTAAATGGGATGAATTTCAAGCCGTTCGGAAAGAGTATGACCCAGAAGGTCAGTTCATGAATCCTATGCTAGAAGATCTCTTTAGGTAACCTTCAACTCATTCAATTTCCACGGGAATATCAACAATCGAATACAACTCTGGAATTTCAGATTTCCAACCAAAACGCTCTTTAATCTTTGTGCCAAATACAGCCGAAGCTTCGCTTTCGCCATGTATGATAAATAGCCGCTCTGGCGCTTTCTCCAAATCGCTCATCCAGTCCAACATTTCTGCCTGATCTGCATGTGCAGAAAGGACTTCTAAATTCAAAATTTCGGCCTCAACAGGATAATGCTTGCCGTATATTTTTACTTGGTCTGCGCCTTCTAGCAGTTTTCTTCCTCGGGTTCCAGCCGCCTGAAAACCAGCTAAAAGCACTGTTGTTTCCAATTTGCCGATATATTGCTGTAGATAAGTGAGGACACGTCCACCACTAATCATTCCGCTACCAGCAATTACAATCTTGGGTTTGGTATCGCTGATAATCTCCCAAGTTTCTTTGAAGCTCGTTACTATTCGAAACGATTGACACATGCCTGTGTATTCCTTAGGTGTGAGTTTATGCCACTCGCGATTGTCATTAAACACCTGCAGCACATTTGCACCCATCGGACTATCCATAATGAGCGACATTTTAGGAATGGCGTTCTGTTGTTGAAGCTTCCAAATAATGTACATCAAGGTCTGAGTACGTTCAACGGCAAAACTTGGGATGATAAGCGTACCGCCTCTCTGGTATGTATTATGGATTATCTCTTTGAGTTTTTCCTCCAAATCTTCTTCGGGATGAAGTCGGTTTCCGTAGGTGCTTTCCATAAAAAGCACATCAGCTTTTTCAGGCCTTTTGGGTGGTCGCATTAGAAGGTCTTCCGTTCTTCCAATATCTCCAGAGAAAACAAAACGCTTACCCAACACATCCATTTCTATGAACGTTGCCCCAATAATATGTCCGTTGTACTGAAAACGAATGTTGATGTCTGGAAACAACTCCATCCAATCCCCTTCGGGCATCGAATTGAAATGCGCGATAGCCTGTTCGGCATCCTTTAGGTCGTAAAGTGGTTCAGCGGGGTCATGCTTGGAATAACCCTCTTGATTAGCCCTTTTGGCCTCTTCCTCTTGAATTTTGGCGCTATCTCGAAGAATAATCTCTGCAATTTCCAAGGTTGGACGCGTGGCATGAATCGGACCTTTGAATCCCATTTTTACCAATCGGGGCAAATAGCCCGTATGATCCATGTGACCGTGGGTCAATACCACAGCATCTATCTCCGCCACATTCACTGGTAAATAATCCCAATTAAGTAGTCGTAGTTCTTTTAACCCTTGAAACAGACCACAGTCAACCAAAATCTTATTCTCGCCTGTATCAATCAGGTATTTCGATCCAGTTACGGTTCCAGCCGCTCCTAAAAAATGCACTTTAATGTTGTTTTCCATCGTTAATGATTTCAGTGATGACACAATTGGGTAACCTCTTTTTGTACTCGATTCATTCTTCTTTTGGTAATACCCACTTTACCCAACAGTTGCGGGATTCGAATTAAATCTGAACAAAGGACAATGTCCATAGCGAGCAGCGCCTTCTTCTCAGCAAGAGTTATTGAAGTCAAACTAGTTATAGGGTGCAACCCAGAACGGTCAATACGTTCCTTAATGCTATTCCCTATCGGGGAATCCCAGCTAATCATTTTTAACCCTACACAACCTCCATATTGCTCTGCATCAGTCGTAAAACGGGTATTGGTAACAACCCAACCTTCAAATTCTTTTCCTTCATGTTCGGGTTCTGCACCCCATGCCTCTTTCACATCTACAAAACGCGAACGGATGTACAACGGAATCTTCACATCTGAGAATTTCCCTTTGAAACTGTGGAATTTGCACTCAATCATACATCTCTGGTTGCCACGTTCTGCTATCACATCAACCTCATGCTTTACACATCTGCCTTGCACAATTTCGCCAGTGTGTGTTTTAAATCCTTCGGCATTAAGTAGTGCAGCAACAAACTTTTCGAAAGCAAATCCTGCTGGACCAAGCTCCATAATGGCATTCTTCAACTTGTATCTGGCTGCTGTAGCACGCGATTGTTTTCTCAACAGTCCGAATGCATTGCGATAGATTTCTCGGGTTGACATTCCCTCATAAAGCATCGCTGAGACGCTCTCCACGACTAAATCAATGGCAGAATCTTCTGCCTTGGATCGTTCAAGTGATTTTCTCAACTGAGATGCATCAAAAGGAACCTTATCTCCAGATGCTTTTGTTATCCGCACACCTTCTTTCTTTTTCATCAATGGATAGGCTTAATGCTGAGTCTGTTTGCGATAAACGAATTTATGATAGCTCAATGCAGAGAATCAGACTTTCGTCATATTCTCGGCTGACGTACGTATCGATTTGGTCCTATAACTCTATTCTTCATCCGATGTGCGAAATCGTAAATTCGCGCAGTAAGCCAGACAAGATGCAGGAAGTAGCGCCATATAAACCAAAGAATAAGATCAGAATTGTAACCGCAGCCAGTCTTTTTGACGGGCACGATGCGGCTATAAATATCATGCGTAGAATTATTCAGTCCACGGGCGTAGAGGTAATTCATTTGGGGCATGACCGAAGTGTAGAAGAAGTTGTGAATTGCGCTATCCAGGAGGATGTGCAGGCTATTGCCATGACGAGTTACCAAGGCGGACACAACGAGTATTTCAAATTCATGTTTGACCTTTTGAAAGAGAAAGGCGGTGGTCACATCAAGATATTCGGTGGTGGTGGCGGAACCATTCTTCCTTCTGAAATGGAAGAATTACACGGCTACGGTATTACCCGAATTTATGGCCCAGATGATGGGCGTGAGATGGGTTTACAGGGCATGATTAACAATATGATCGAGCAATGTGACTTCCCAACGGGGTTGAATCTAAATGGTGAAGTCGGCCGATTAGGCCAACAAAGCTGGACAGACATTGCCAAGCTAATTTCTGCAGCTGAAAACAATCCAGAAGGAAGTAAAAAGGAACTTGATGCAGTTAAGGCTATTGCCGCAAAATCAGCCACTCCGGTTCTTGGAATTACCGGAACAGGCGGTGCTGGAAAATCATCAATGGTTGATGAGTTGGTTCGCAGGTTTTTGGTTGATTTCCCAGAGAAAAACATTGCCATTGTTTCTGTAGACCCTTCGAAACGAAGAACTGGCGGAGCACTTTTAGGCGATAGAATTCGAATGAATGCTATCAGAAACCCACGCGTTTACATGCGCTCTTTGGCTACACGCCAAAGCAATTTAGCTCTGAGCAAGCACGTACAGGAAGCAATAGACATTCTTAAAGCCAGCAACTACGATTTGATTATTCTGGAGACTTCAGGAATTGGTCAGAGCGACACTGAGATTATGGATCACAGTGATGTTTCTCTTTATGTGATGACACCAGAATTTGGTGCAGCAACGCAGTTAGAGAAAATTGACATGCTTGATTTTGCCGATTTAGTGGCCATCAACAAGTTTGACAAACGTGGTGCTTTAGACGCAGTTAGAGATGTGAAAAAGCAGTACAAACGCAACAGGCAGTTGTGGGACATGAAGGATGAGGATGTTCCCGTTTACGGAACCATTGCCAGCCAGTTTAATGACCCAGGAACCAACTCGCTTTACAAAGCGATTATGGATAAAGTTGTCGCAAAAACCAAAGCTGATTTAAACTCAACATTCGAGATTACGGATGAGATGAGTGAGAAAATTTATGTGATTCCACCAAACAGAACGCGCTACCTCTCAGAGATTTCTGAGAACAATCGCGGATACGATAAATGGGCAAACGACCAAGCTGAAGTTGCTGATAAACTCTACTCTATTCAGAGAACAATAGAAACGGTTTCTGAAGATGATTTGAAAAAGGTTCTTCAAGCAGAATTCGATAAGGTTAAGCTTGATTTGGACCCAAGAAACTGGCTAATAATTGAAGGCTGGCCAGAACAAGCTCAGCGCTACAAAGACGAGTTCTACATCTTTAAAGTGCGTGACAAAGAGATTAAGATTAAGACGCATTCTGAGTCTCTTTCTCACTTACAAATACCAAAGGTTGCCACTCCGAAATACAGAAACTGGGGCGACCTTTTAAGATGGATTTTACAGGAAAACGTTCCTGGAGAATTCCCTTATACGGCTGGTATTTATCCGTTTAAACGTGAAGGAGAAGACCCTGCAAGAATGTTTGCGGGAGAAGGCGGCCCTGAGCGAACCAACAGACGTTTCCATTACGTTTCTATGGGACTTCCTGCAAAGCGTTTGAGCACTGCTTTTGATAGCGTAACCCTCTACGGTAGTAATCCAGACCACAGACCAGACATCTACGGAAAAGTTGGTAACTCTGGTGTAAGCATTTGCTGTTTAGACGATGCCAAGAAGCTTTATTCTGGTTTCGATTTAACCAACCCTATGACATCGGTTTCAATGACCATTAACGGTCCTGCGCCAATGTTGCTTGGTTTTTTCATGAACGCTTGCGTTGATCAGGAATGTGAGAAGTATGTAATTGAAAACAAGCTTGAGAAAGAAGTTGAAAAGGTCAAAAAAGCGAAGTATGACGACCAAGGAATTGCTCGTCCAGCATATCAGGGAGATTTGCCAGAAGGCAACAACGGTTTAGGCCTTATGCTACTTGGGGTTACTGGCGATGAAGTACTTCCTGCTGATGTTTACGCTAAGATTAAAGCAGACGCATTAAGCAAAGTTCGTGGTACGGTTCAGGCTGATATTCTTAAGGAAGATCAAGCACAAAACACGTGCATTTTTAGTACGGAATTTGCCTTGCGATTAATGGGCGATGTTCAAGAATATTTCATTGAACAGAACGTCAGAAACTTTTACTCTGTTTCTATCTCTGGCTATCATATTGCTGAAGCAGGCGCTAACCCAATTTCGCAATTAGCATTTACGCTGGCCAACGGATTTACGTTTGTAGAATACTACTTGAGCCGAGGAATGGACATCAACAAATTCGGGCCGAATTTGAGCTTCTTCTTCAGCAACGGTGTTGACCCAGAATATGCTGTAATTGGCCGTGTTGCCAGAAGAATTTGGTCTAAGGCCATGAAGATGAAATATGGTGCAGACCCAAGAGCGCAAATGCTCAAGTACCACATTCAAACAAGCGGTAGAAGTTTACATGCTCAGGAGATAGACTTCAACGATATCAGAACAACGCTTCAAGCGCTTTACGCGATTTACGACAACTGTAATTCGTTGCACACCAACGCGTATGACGAAGCGATTACAACGCCTACGGAAGAAAGCGTTAGACGAGCGATGGCTATTCAGCTTATCATCAATAAAGAATTGGGATTAGCCACAAATGAAAACCCAATTCAAGGTGCTTTCATTATTGAAGAATTGACCGAACTTGTAGAGGAAGCTGTGCTTACGGAGTTTGACCGATTAACGGAGCGCGGAGGCGTACTTGGTGCTATGGAAACCATGTACCAACGAAGCAAGATTCAGGAAGAAAGTCTGTACTACGAAACGCTGAAGCACACAGGAGAATTTCCAATTATTGGCGTGAATACGTTCTTGAGTAGCAAAGGCTCTCCAACCATTCTTCCGAAAGAAGTTATCCGTTCTACTTCAGAGGAAAAGGAGTATCAAATTGAGATGCTCGGAAACCTCCACAAAAGCAAAGAAGAACTGGCGAAAGAAGCTTTATCTCGTTTGCAGAAAACAGCCGTTCAAAACGGAAACATGTTTGATGAAATGATGGAAGCCGCCAAGCATTGTTCTCTAGGTCAAATTAGCAATGCTTTGTTTGAAGTTGGAGGGCAGTATAGAAGGAATATGTAAGCAGTAGCTTACTGCTTCGTTCCTAAAAACTGCTCGTTATTGTCGTAATTGTACGAAAGCTGAATAGAATTACTTCCTAAATCTGTAATGGTAATTTGGTTGTTAGTTACGCAGCTAATGCAAGTCCATACGCCAGCAACTTTGGTCATATGCGCGGTCCATTCAGTACCAACACTTCCCGCAGGGTCTATACTAATTACACTAGAACTTACCTGAGTTACAGAAACGCTGTACTGAGCATTGGTAAAATCTGGAGTTGTAATGTTCAGGCCACCTACGTAGGTTCCAAGTAAATCGCTAAATCCAAACACTTCATCGTCATCCGAATTACAACCGTTAAAAACGATTAATGGAAGAACAAATAATGCTGAGAGAAGAATACGTTTCATGAGATTGTTTTTTTTTGTGGACGCAAGATAATGAGGTTTAGTAGATGAAGGCGTGCTACATTTGCCGTAGGTTACATTAACTACCAGCGTGAAAAACAACATTACGCTGATTGCCGAACAGCTTGACCGGCATGCCATTGCGATAATTGACAACTTCTTATCAAAGGAAGTCCTTGACGAACTTTTATCTGAATCTAAACATCTGTTTCACAAGGATGAGTTAGAACCCGCTCTTATTGGACGGGGAATAACTGAGCAACGGGTTTCAGAAATTCGAGGCGATAAAATTAAGTGGCTAGAGAATGATCAGTTGACCGCAGCTCAAGAACAATATTTCAACTATTTAGAACAGCTTCGCGAGTATCTTTCGAATTATTTCAGGATAGCACTTCCTTGGTTTGAGTGCCATTTAGCGACCTACCCTGCCGGCAGTTTTTACGCCCGACATGTAGACCAGTTTAGAGAAACCAACAACCGAATTTTCTCGGTAATTCTGTACCTAAACGAAGATTGGAAACCTGAACATGGCGGACAATTGCGGGTGTACGAAAATGGTGAATTTGTAGATATCTCACCAGTTGCGGGAAGGCTCGTTTGCTTTAGAAGCGACCTTGTAGAACATGAAGTATTAAAAACTACTCAACCAAGATTCAGCATTACAGGTTGGATTAGAAGAGATGAACCCACTCCCGTGTTTCTCTAACCATAGAGTCTTCTATGGCCCGGTAACTTCAAATGTACCTGTGCCATCTATGTACAATTTAGCCCCGCTATCCGACTGAATATTTATAGTATTACAAATACCAGCTTGGCCTGTATTAATATGTGGCTTGTTAGTCGTTGGTGGCACGGTCACATCTGTATTGGTATCGGGTATTCGAAGGCTCTGCCAATTTCTACAATTATGCCAATTTTCATCTGTTTCTCCTGTCCAAAGTCCGCTTCCAAAACCGCCTAGGGTAATCACAATAGTTCGTCCTGCATTAGGACCGTTGAAATCGATAAAATCAGGGCCTGCCTCGTATGATGCGTTATCAGCATATCCGGTCCAATTTGCTGAAGTATTGATGCGATACAACCAATCTCGCTGTGAAGCAGTTGTCATCGGACCTGTGTATTTATTCTTATCCGCCTGTGCGGTTGGCCAAACTAGAAAGCAATCAAAATCGATGGGTTTTTCAGAGTTCTTCGTACCGCCAGAAGCAGCATTTCCACATACTGGTGTCCAAATATTTCCTTTTGTGTTGAAACCGTAAAGAATGTCTCCAGAGTAGGTTCCAGCATCAGATGTTGGAGAACTGGAGCTCGGACCGCCAACATTTCCACCAGATAAGATGAACAGTTGTTCTCCATCAGCATTCAAATCAAAATTTCCTTGTCCGGATGGTTGTGGCTTAGAAATGTTCCAATTCTGATCTGGAGAAACTACAGATGCATTCCCGTATTCGACAAGAATAGTTACGATTTCTCCTTTACCAAGGGTGTTGGTCGTGCGTACCATTCTAAACCAACCTTCGGAAATTCCCCATCCGTTTGGAGTGCCACATTTCTCGTAGGCGTTGTCTGTAAAATCGATGGTAGTGCCTGGCAAAATATCGATGAATGAAACGAAGCTAATCTCATCAAAACCTAACGTGCCATCCACATTGGTGTTAAAGGCTAGAATGGCTAAATCTCCTGCTTCTAAAACTTGAGGCACACAGGTCGTAGTTATTGTAAAAGCTGCACTTTCTGTTCCTACTTCCACAGGATTAGAGCTTACAACGCGAACCTTATAACCTGTTCCGCCAGGAGATCCACTAGGAATTATAATGGCAACGGAACCAGAATTGGCAGTTGAAGATAGGGTACCGATTACAGACGGGCTTGAAAAATCTCCAACAGCATCCGAGATTTGGACGGAGTAAACATTACCTCCAGAAAAAGTTCCGGTAGAAGTAAATGCAACCGAACCTGATTCGGTATCGGTACAGCTTGTAAGCGCAAACGGAGGACTTGAAACCGAGCCTGTGGTTACACTAATGACTATTGGCGTTACTTCTCCATCGCAGGTTACAGACCTAGTAGATGCTCCTGTTGAACTGCAGTCAACTCCATCTCCATTGTATGTTGCAACAGCCAAACCTGCTTTGAGACGAATGTAAATCGTGGTTGACGAAACGGTGCCTCCCGTTTGCGAGAGCACTATAGCTGATACCGCGGCTGTAAATGGAGAATTCGTAGTTGAAATCTCATAATCTGTCGGAAGTGAAATCGAGATGTCGTCCGTTAAGTCTGTGCCCTCTACCGTAAACAATTGAACTGCCGAAGGACCAGAATTAAAGATGTACGTAAATCCAGTTAGGGAGGTGGTTGAAACTGTAATTGTTGGGAGCGTGCCAGCGCAGGTCCACGAAACATCGTCAATCACAACTTGCCTTGAACCTGTAGACCGGAACTCAATTTCTACTAACCCAGGTTCGTTGGCGGTGACTGTTTCTGTATATACAGTTCCCATTGCAGCCAATGTATAAGTGCCTTTTAACGAGCCATTTACATAAACTTCTATAGTTCTATCAGAGGCTCCTCCACCAGTAAAATAGCTAGTCATGCTAAAGGTTATCTCTCCTACTCCGCTCGCAGTACTATTTGCTTTCGCAAAGCGAGTTCCAGAAGTTCCAAAACCGATAGATGTTCCAGTTATGTTATCAGTAGAAGTAACCGTTCTAGCCTCGCTGTAACTCCAATTCACAGAATTATCTCCTGTGTAAGAGCCCGCCCCATACGAACCTGCAGGGGCTGTTAGATTCGTAAAACTTTCATCTCCACACTGATCTGCTGGTGTACAACTAAGCTCATCACCTGCAAGCCAAACCGAGCCTTTCCGCGAAAAAACCTTGAAATAGTACAACGTACCATTGGTTAAACTGGAGATTACACCAGTGGAAGTTGCTGAACCCGCGTAAACCGCAAAACCACCATCAAAAGCATCTCCAGAGCCAAAAGTTAAGTCGGAAGAATACGTTCCAGAGGGCAATGCTGTTGTAAATGCAGAAGTTGAGGCAACAACCATTACTTCATCAAAACACTCCGGATTTGTCCATGCTGCAGATGCTTCCGTATTTCCACAAGAAACGCTTAGTGATGTTGGCGCATCGAAATTCTCCACCGTCAAGTCGGTTCCGTTGTCAGAACCCACGGTTGATGGGTCGTCTCCAACCACTCTAATTCTGTAACCTGATCCAGAGGCAATCGAGACAGGAATAACGCACGAAACGGTTCCGGCAGAAGTTGACGCTAGCGTACCGATTACCGTTGGAGCCCCAAAACTGCCACCTGCATTTGAAAGCTCAGCCGAAAAAACATTCGGGCCATTGAATGTTCCAGTAATAGTGTAGGCCACGTTTAAGCTTGCCGAAATGCCATTCCCAACACAAAAAGGAGCACCAATAACAGCAGATGTAGAAATAGTATTGGCTGGTGGAGCTCCGCAACTGGCTGGTGCGTTGCCAAAACCTGTCATTGTAGAGCCGTTTGCTATCTGATCAAACCTTGCACTCGGGTCAGTCCACGCAGTGGAACCATCACAAATAGCATCTTTTAATTGCAAATTATTGTTGGCAGTAGAAACACCTCCTCCGCTCCATGAAGAACCAGGGTCCGAACCACAAGTACCAAATTCATCCTGCAATACCCCTCCGAGATATAGCTGAAGAGCGTCATCACCATTAAATCCAAAATTATAGGTGGTAACCCCGCTTAAGTCGGTACCATTTATGCCAACGTAAGTAATAAGGTTCGATGTTCCGATAACCCACACTTCATCAACAGCTAGAGTTCCAGAGGTAATGGTTACGATTGAGCCGCACCCACCACCATTTGTACCCTGGTAAACTTGTAGGTTGGACACGGAAAAATCTATTGCTGAACCTGAAACGTTGAATACCTCAATGCCTTTGGGAGTTGTTCCAGAATTGGTTTCGATGTATTGACTGATAACTACATCCGATTGTGCCAGCGCATTAGCGGCAGCAAACATGAATAATATGACGGATAATGTTCTAAGCATACTCTACCTCCCCGAGTCACTTGCAAAAATAGAGGGGTTAAATCTTAAAAAGGGTCATTTAGACATTAAATACCATCTCATTCTGACTCAAATAAATGATGGTTTTAAGTTTCTAAAAAGGCACAGTCATCTAGTTATGAACAGTGCAAAAATTGCCTAAATACCTCTTGAGTATCAAACGTTGCATTTCGCTTAAATAAATGTGAATTACTTCTAGAAATGCCCCTTCATTAATTAGGTTTCCTGACTGAAGGGTGAATTTTTATTGATCAGTTTAGGACTTTTATCTAGATCACTTAAACTGGAAGGCGAACCAACCAACTAACAATGGTTTTAGCATCTTGCAAAAAATTATCGCTCATGAAACTCATCTCATTCAACGTAAACGGAATACGAGCATCGGCCAAAAAAGGATTGTTGGAAAGCATCGAAAAAATGGATGCCGATGTGATTGGTTTTCAGGAAACCAAAGCAACTGAAGAACAAGTGCGTGAAGTGCTTTTCGGGCTCGGTTATCACATCTACGCGTTTTCGGCTGAAAAGAAAGGGTATTCAGGAACGGCCATTATTTCTAAGACCGAACCATTGAGTTATCAATACGGAATTGGCGTACCCGAACACGATAATCAAGGCCGAGCGATTACCTGTGAGTTTGAAGATTTCTACCTCCTAAACGTCTACGTGCCAAACTCTGGAAATGAACTGGTGCGATTGCCATACCGCAAAACATGGGACACTGCTTTGCTCAACTACATTAAAGGATTAGAGAAGAAAAAACCTGTGGTTTATTGTGGAGATATGAACGTGGCCCACACGCCAATGGACATTAAAAATGCGGCAGCCAATTACAACAAAACATCGGGCTACACACAAGACGAAATTGATGGGATGGACGATTATCTGAACTCAGGTTTGGTGGATACGTTTAGAGCCCTTCATCCTGATGAGGTGAAATACAGCTGGTGGAGTTACCGCGCAAACGCCCGCGAAAACAACGTTGGTTGGAGACTAGATTACTTTCTTGTTTCAGAAGGTCTTATGCCCAAAGTAAAAGCATCTTTTATTCTGAATGAGGTGCATGGCTCTGACCATTGCCCTGTTGGGATAGAGATAGGTTAAATTATTCTTAGACGACTGACTGTTGTTGAGTAACAATAAATGACGCTATCTTCGGTTTAATCAATCGATATGAAAACAACACTATACTTCCTAGTTGCACTTATGGCATTTGGCTTGGGTGCATGCAACAAATTCAAAACAGATGCAACTACCGGCCGTGAGTTTCTACTAAGACAAGGCCCAAAGACTCAATATTTCGGGCCAGGTGTTACACAATTTAGTGGTGAGAAAGGCATGTCCTTTGACATAAGCGATCCCTTTATGAGTTTAGAAACAGGAGACACAATTGTTGGCAATCCCGAGTTTTGGCTTATCGAATACAAGGACAAAAAAGATATGATGTTTTCTGGCGTTCCAACGATTTCAAACAATCAGATTATAGCAACCGGTGGTGCATTTAAACTAACTGCCAGAATAAACGGTGAACTAGTAAGACCTGAACATGTTGACTTTTTCGTGCCAAACCCAACCAATAACCCACAGATGGAGGCATTTTTTGCCAATTCGGACTCTACTTCTTTTTGGAATCTCGACCCTTGGGGATTCATCTACCCTCTTTTTGGTGTTGGATGGAATCCCGACACGGTTTTAAATGGAATTGGACAGTCTGGATACCAAGGTTATGTAAACCCAATTGCCGATTACTTTTTCAGCAATGGCTCAATGTCGATTAACTGTGATTACTTTCCAAGTTGGGGAATTCCTCTGACGGACATTAGTGTCAGGCCATCAGCCGAAGTCGCTCTTACTCCCATTCAAAATGACGTTTCACTTTTGTTTGACTCGTTAGAAGTGTACATGCCAGGTCAGTGGAACTCTCTAAACAGTGGATACAGCTTTACAAATGTTCCTACAGGATATAATGTCACGTGCTTAGCCGTTGGTGTAGACAATAATCAAGAATTATACTTCGGGATGTTGGATTTTGAAATCGAAGAAAACGGAGTCTATACCTTCCAGATGGACCCGATTACTGAAGAAGAATTAGAAGATATCCTTGACGGACTGTAGTTACTTCTTAAAAAAATAGGCTTCCAAATAAACCTCGGTCCACTCATCCTCTTTCATTGTGCCCACCTTAAACATATACTTGTCAGGTTTGATCCAGATAAGTGCATCAGTTAAGTAGGTTATCACGCCATTTTCTCCTTCGTAAGCATATTCGTAAAGGATGGTTTTCTGCTTCGTGCGCACCTTTCCTTCAATAAGATTTCCATGTACGTCCTTCACCTGAAAAACGATAGAATTGGTGAGCGTATCCCAGTTATGTACACCATCCGAAAAATGCCCGAAAGCGGTAAGTGTGCTATCTAAATAACTCTTTGTTTTCATCTCTACAGACTCATCTCCCGCACCCCACTTGTACTCAATTTCTTGTTTGAAAGGCGTGCCATCTTTCCAACTACCTTCCGCTTTCCAGTTGGCGTTCATCAGCGCTTCAAAAGGCATAAGCATGATATTGCCTTGTGCTATTACAGACAATGAAAACAACGAAAGAGCGACTAGGGATAAAAAGGATTTCATGAATTTTTGATTTGAATTCCTGACCAAAGTCGTCAAAACAATTCGCCTCCACAAAATCATTTTACTTAAACTTTCATTATTTTTTGAAAGTTCAGGAACATTGCATAGGTTTGAGGTATGGAATTCGATGTAGCCAAACAACAGTTTATTCAAACCTGGGGAACCTTAGGTAGTAATTGGGGCATAAACCGAACCATGGCACAGATTAATGGACTGCTGCTTATAGCCAACAACCCTCTGAGTACCGAAGACATTATGGCCGAGCTTTCTATAAGTCGTGGTAATGCCAACATGAACATTAGAACCCTAATAGATTGGGGAATAGTGCATAAAGTGTGGATAGCAGGCGAACGTAAGGAGTTTTTTAAATCTGAAAAAGATGTGTGGCAACTAGCCAACAGAATTGTAGCCGAAAGAAG